>CAZIVV010000027.1:0-18701 GCA_964542775.1 uncultured Desulfomonile sp. | reverse complement strand
AGTCCTCCATGTGATCGAAACATTCTCCTGACAGATGGGTTGAAATCATGATCAACATGACGGCCAGCAGTCCAATGCCCCAAAGGTTCCAATCAAAATTACCGGTGTAGCTCCAGGATATGAGAGCGCCCAAAGTATACGGAAAAACACCTACAGTGTGAAAAGCTGGCCTGAATGCAATAATCCAGGCTCCGGCTCGTCCATTAGAGACCAAATTATTTGAGGTGTCCACGAATCAACCCTCTGTCCAGCGCTGCCATCAGCGGGGCAATAATGACCAAGTGGTCAGTTGTTCGGCCTTTTGAAGGCGGCCATTTGGGGCCGCCTCAAAAGGATCAGTTCGTGCTATGGACCCTTCGTATTCTAAACCGCTTCAGCCAAAGATTCCTCTATTTTCTCGACCCGGACTGCACACACCTTGAATTCGGGAATTTTGCATATCGGATCCAGGGCCGTGTTGGTCAGCTCATTGGCGTTTGCCTCCATGAAGTGAAAACTCATGAAGATGGTCCCAGGTTCCACTGCATCAGTTATAACGGCTTTTGTTACTACCTCTCCCCGACGTGAAACTATGCGGCAGTGTTCCAGGTTTTTGATACCGAGATTCCTGGCGTCGTACGGGTGAATATCGAACTGTCCTTCCGGCATTTCGTTTTCCAGGGTAGGGGAGTTCCTGGTCATCGTACCGGTATGATAATGCGGGAAGTATCTTCCTGTAGTCAGTAGCACGGGGTATTCTTCATCCGCCAGTTCGTCCGGTGGTCTGTATTCTATAGCGTGAAACAAACCCTTTCCCCTGGTGAAACGCTCGGTGTGCAGTATCGGGGTTCCAGGGTGTTCCGTGTTTGGGCAAGGCCAACAAATACCTTCGTTTTCAATCCTCTCATAGGTGATTCCGGCATAGCTGGGAGTAACCATAGCAATTTCCCTGAAAATCTCTTCAGGGGAATCGTAGGCCATAGGAGAGCCACACCTTGTAGACAGATCGCAAATTATCTGCCAGTCGGGTCTGGAATCACCAATGGGATCCACCGCCTTGCGGACGCGAGTCACCTTTCGTTCGGTGTTGGTGAATGTTCCGTCTTTCTCGGCATAAGAAACTCCGGGGAACACCACGTGAGCCAATTTTGCCGTGTCCGTCAGAAAAATATCGATGACGGCCAGAAATTCGGCCTCCTGCAATGCGTGCCTGACATGCCTGGAATCCGGATCACTACCAACAGGATTTTCTCCGAGAACAACCATTCCCTTGATCGATCCGTCCTCCAGCCCATGCATCATTTCCATTATGGTGTAGCCCACTTTTTGGGAAAGAGTAGCCTGCCAGGACCCTTCAAATTTTTTCCTGTTGTTCTCATCAGTAACTGCCTGATATGCTGGGTAAACGTTCGGCAAACCACCCATATCGCAGGCGCCCTGAACATTGTTCTGACCTCTCAACGGATTGACTCCCGTTGACGCTCGCCCAATCTGACCGGTGAGCATGGCGAGATTGGCCAGACTCTTGACGTTGTCGACGCCATGAGAATGTTGAGTGATTCCCATCGCATACAGTATGGTAGACTTTTCTGATGTAGCGAAGGTCTGCGCAATCTTTACAATGTCATCAGCGCTCACTCCTGTAATTGTGGCAACCTTTTCAGGTGTGTATTCCTTTAGAGTTTCAGCAAGCTTCTCAAAACCTTCGGTTCTGTCTTCGATGAAAGCTTTATTGTGTAAGCCCTTTTCAATTATAACGTTCATGATGCCATTGAGCAGGGCCACATCAGATCCGAGATTCTGTTTGATGTTGATGTCGGCGAGAGAACTTACCTGAATTCGTCTGGGGTCAGCCACTATAAGTTTGGCGCCTTTAGCCTTTGCCTTGAAAACACGGCTGGCTATCAACGGGTGAGCCACAGAAGTATTTGAACCGATTATGAAGATACAGTCCGAATCTTCAATTTCAGGAATAGAATTCGTCATCGCTCCACTTCCAAACGCGGCGGCAAGCCCTGCCACCGTGGAGGAGTGTCAAAGACGTGCGCAATGGTCAACATTGTTTGTCCCAAAACCTACCCTGCAGAATTTCTGGAACACATAATTGTCTTCATTGGTGCATTTCGCTGAAGTGAGGAAAGCCAATGAATCACCGCCGTTTTTCTCCCTGATTTCCTTCAGACGGCCCGCAGCAAAATCGAGGGCTTCATCCCAGGATGTCTCTACAAGTTCTCCGTCTTTACGGATCATCGGTTTGGTAAGTCTGTTAGGACTTTCAACAAATTCATGCGCGTTCCAGCCCTTAATGCAAAGCTTTCCCTGGTTCATCTCATTCGTCTTGGACGGAACAGTAGACACCAGTTTGCCGTTAAGGCTTTCCAGGAGGAACTCACATCCACATCCGCAGTAGGGGCACGTAGTTCGGACGAATTTAAGATCCATTCAATTCTCCTGATCGAGAAAAAAAAACGATATCTGGATTCTTTCAAGCTGGGCCAGTCGTGATAACTCTCTTGTGATTGGTCCCAACGATAATGGAATAAAATTTTATTTCGGATCTGACAAGCTGATCGAAATAGGCTGACTTCATAACTTAACACCGAAATAAGATCTGATCAAGCATGTTTGATATAACTCAGGCAGCTCTCTGGCAAGCAAAAGATCTGATGCGGAGTTTGCTGAACAGTGTAACGCCACCCAACGAAGCAGGACAAAAATGAAAGCCCTCATTACAGAAATAAAGACCTTGAATTGGATCTCAGAAAAATTACAAAAAAAACCAGGTCTAACTGGGACCTGGTCTACTCAGGAGGTAACGAAGCATTGTTTTTTGTTTGCTGCTGTTGAAGTTATGCTTCATGTTATGTTTGTAACATACCAGAAAATTGCTACAAAGTCAACTGGTAGCTGAGAGGGTCTGCGGCCACTGGTATACCCCAACAAGTTTCATCAACGATAATTTTTTTGGAATCTATATTCTATTTTTTTTGGGAATATTTGTGTATTTGTCTGGAAGACCTATACGCGAACAGCCATCCCAAGGTAACCAAGTCAAGAATCAATCCGCCTAATTCAAAAACCTGAGTAAGTCCGGAATCCAGAAAACCGGCCTCTGCGAGTCGGAGAACACGAAACAGCAATATGGGAGAATCCAGAAGAAGGTAGACGATGGCAGGTGTAAGCGCCCATTCTTTTTCGTTCCAGAACGCATATCCCAGAATTACGGCAGGGATCAGGGCTATCGAGAAATAGAAGGTTTCAAATATGATTGCCGGCTCATAGGGTCCTGGATCAGAGCCAAGCATGTATATAAAACAGATGTAAAGAAATCCTTTGAGGTAAAACCACAGTCCGGCAAACCAGTAAACAAGGGGAAAATCGAGATCGAATCTTCTTTCAGGGAAGGGGTCAAAGGTTTGAAGAAAACTGATTTTGTTCATTTTATAATCCGGTATTTGGGTAAAGCGGGAACTTGCCACAGATCTCAAGCACCCGGCTTCTTATAAGGGAGAGTCTTTTTTCATCATCTTTGTAGGTGATAGCTTCATCAATCATTTGCGCAATGGCCTTCATCTCATTCGAAGACATTTTGCGTGTGGTAACAGCTGGGGTCCCGATACGTATACCGGATGCCTTACCCGGCGGCAGTGGATCGAAAGGAATGGAGTTTTTGTTGACCGTGATCCCTGCTTTCTCAAGTATTTCCTGCGCCTGGGCTCCAGTTACCCCTTTTTGGGTTAAATCAACAAGGACCAGGTGATTGTCAGTTCCCCCTGAAACGAGTGAAAATCCTCTTGACAGAAGTTCTTCGGCCAAGACCTTGGCGTTTGATATAATTCTGGACTGATAATTTCTGAAATCCTCGGATGATGCCTCTTTGAATGCCACCGCTTTGGCAGCGATGACATGCATGAGAGGTCCACCCTGCATGCCGGGGAATATACTTGAATCCAGCGAAGCCGCGTGTTGTTTCTTGCACATTACTATCCCACCACGGGGGCCTCTGAGTGTCTTGTGCGTAGTTGTCGTAACGAAGTCAGCGTAAGGGGAGGGAGAAGGATGCAACCCGGCCACCACCAGGCCCGCAATATGCGCTATGTCTGCCATGAGGACGGCGCCAACTTCGCTGGCGATCTGGGAAAATATGTCATAGTGGATTGTCCGTGGATAAGCGCTTGCTCCTACAATAATCATCCTGGGTCTGTGTTTTACAGCCAGATCCCTCACCTCGTTGTAATCTATGAGATGATCTGAACGTCGGACAGAATAAGGAATCACATTGTATATTTTACCCGAAAAGTTTTTCGGGTGTCCCATTGAAAGATGTCCTCCGTGAGCCAGATCCATGCCCATATAACAATCACCCGGTTCCATAACCGTGAAATACACCGCCATGTTGGCCTGTGTTCCCGAGTGAGGCTGAACATTTACGTGTTCCACATCAAATAGTGATTTGGCTCGGTTTCGCGCTACTTCTTCAACTACATCTACGTTGACACAACCGCCATAATATCTTTTACCCGGATAGCCTTCAGCGTATTTGTTTGTGAGTATACTCCCCTGGGCCTCCATAACGGCCCTGGAAGTGAAGTTCTCTGAAGCGATAAGTTCCAGCCTGTTTTCCTGTCTAGCCTTTTCCTGCTCTACAAGGTTGAAAATTTCCGGGTCGGTAATCTGCAGCGGGCTCATGACTATCCTTCGTTTGTGTATGTATTGGAGATGCCAATCTCCGGTCTTTCAGAAAAAAAATAAAAAAATATGAGGTCTATTGCTGACACCATATATCATCTATCAGATTTACCCTTCGAGAGTGACGACTTCCCTCGAAATCCGTTTTTAGCCACGCCTCAAGAATTGATACGGCTAGTTCTGTTCCAATCACCCTGCTCCCAAGGCAAAGAACGTTCGAGTCGTTGTGCGCACGACTCATTCGAGCATGGTATTCATTGGCGCAAAGCGCAGCCCTGATTCCGTTATGCCTGTTGGCGCATATGCTCATTCCTATTCCAGTGCCACAGACCAGTATCCCCAGTTGAGCCTTACCATTCTGAATCAGATGGCATAAGTCATGGGCAAACCTCGGATAGTCACATGAGGCCAATGAGTCACAGCCGACGTCCACCGTAGCCACTCCCCGTGATACAAGATAATCTGCGATGTATTTCTTTAAATCATATCCCGCGTGATCAGATCCTATGGCTATTATCATGATTATTTCAGGCCTTTTTAAAAACTAAAGCGGCGTTTTGACCACCAAATGCGAAACTGTTGGACATGGCATAGTCAATGTGTCGGCTAACCGCCCTATGGGGCGTATAATTCAGGTCGCACTCAGGATCGGGGTTGTCCAGGTTAATTGTAGGAGGAACTGTGTCTGTTTTGAGTGACATTATGCTGAAAATGGCTTCAACAGCGCCAGCGGCCCCTATCATATGTCCTGTCATCGACTTGGTGGAACTCACAGAGATTTCTTGGGCGCTTTTTCCAAAAAGCCTTTTGATAGCAATGCTTTCTATTTTATCATTCAACTCTGTAGAGGTTCCATGAGCGTTTATATAGGCAATATCCGATGGTGCGATTCCCGCCTCGTCTATCGCAAATTTCATGGCATGAAATGCTCCAGCGCCCTCAGGATCCGGCATGACCAAATGGTGAGCGTCTCCTGTAGCTCCGT
Organism: uncultured Desulfomonile sp.; assembly: GCA_964542775.1. Classification (GTDB taxonomy): domain Bacteria; phylum Desulfobacterota; class Desulfomonilia; order Desulfomonilales; family Desulfomonilaceae; genus CAITZA01. Next base: position 13,048 of record CAZIVV010000027.1, on the reverse strand, counting down.
AGCCCACGAGTTCAGCATGTATGGTAGCGTGTCTCGCCACAGCCTGATCATAGGCTTCCAAAATCAGTATGCCAGCCCCTTCAGCCAGCACGAAACCATCACGGTCAATGTCGAATGGTCTGGAAGCTTTTTGAGGCTCCTCGTTTCTCGTTGACAGTGCCCTGATTGCGTTGAAGGCAGAAACTGAGAATGCGCTGACTACAGCTTCAGTTCCTCCTGTCATTGCTACGTCCGCGTACCCGCCTGAAACGAGTCTGTAGGCCTCACCAATTGCAGAGGCTCCGGACGTACATGCGTTTACTATACCGAAATTAGGCCCCTTGAACCCGTATTTTATGGAGAGGAGTCCTGGCGTGAGATTAATGACAACCATCGGTATGACCAAAGGAGGCATTCGCTTGGGGCCTTTGGCTTTTAGAATGTCGTGGCCGGTCTCTATTGTCTCAAGACCGCCCATCCCCGAGCCTATGATCACCGCGCATCGATACGGGTCCGGCAATGGAGTCTGAAGACCTGAAGATTCAAAAGCCTCATGCGCTGCGACTATAGCGTATTGTTGGTGCCTGTCCAGGCGGCGCATTTCCTTGGGAGGAATCGAACCGTGTAGGTCGAATCCGTCCTTGACCTCGCCTGCTATGCGCGTCAGAAAGCCAGTGGTGTCAAAATGGGTAATCACGCCGATGCCGGATTGACCGGCGGTGACAGCATCCCAGTTAGTTTCCACGCCGCTACCAAGGCACGAAACCAAGCCCATTCCTGTAACTGCTACACGACGTTTCAACAAATCCTCCAATGCCAGGGGAGTTACATGTTTCGTCTAGGCCTGTTTTTGAGCTTTTATGAAATCTGCCACGTCCTGAACAGTCTGAATCTTCTCAACTTCTTCGTCACTGATTTCCATAGAAAATTCATCTTCGAGCAAGGCTATCATGTCATAGATGTCCAAGGACTCAGCCCCCAGATCTTCCACGATTTTGGAGTCTAACTGAATGTTGTCCTTGTTGACATCGACTAGCACCTCGGCAATCAGATCAACAACTTTTTTTTCGACTTCGTCCATAGCGACATTCCTCCATACCTGTTAGGGTTATCTAAAACATTTCTGTAAATTAACAATATCAATCGGTTCCGGACCCAAATTTCCGGACGCTCACATGTATAACCCACCGTTGACCCTGATGACCTGACCGGTAATATAACTGGCCAAGTCCGAACATAGAAATGCAACCGCGGCGCAAACGTCCCCAGGCTCTCCCAATCGACCCAGGGGAATGTGTTCGATGATCGCTGTGGTCTGTTTCTCGTTCAGGTTATCACTCATTCCACCCACAATCAAACCCGGGGATACACAGTTGGCCAGTATGTTGCGCGGCGCCAGTTCACGCGCCACAGCCTTGGTAAAACCGATGAGGCCGGCCTTGGAAGCCGAATAGTTTGCCTGTCCCCCATTGCCTAACTCGCCTGCGACACTAGCCATGTTGACAATACGTCCGTATCTTCGCCTGACCATGGAACGGCTCAACGACTTGCACGTATTGAAAGCCCCTGAAAGATTGGTTGATAATACATTCTCCCAATCATTGGACTTCATCCGGCCTAACAAGCCGTCTCTGCTCAATCCCGCATTATTTACCAGTATCTCAACCGATTCACGTTCAGACAGAATTTCTGACACCGCTTTGTCAACTTCCTCAAAGCTGGTCACATCGAATTTCTTGAGCATGCCTTCGCCACCGTTGGAACGAATCATCTCAAGTGTTTCCTGCGCTACAGATTCTGAGCCTCTATAATTAACAACCACAAAAGCTCCACAGTCAGCCAGGGCAACAGCGATCGATCGACCGAGTCCACGTGAAGCGCCAGTTACGAGCGCAGTCTGATTCCCGAGACTGATCTGACAGGAAAATCTCATCGGTTTGTGCCCACAAATGTCTCTATATCGCCTATCGACGATATATTAAGGCAACCGGCAGATCTATCAATCCTTTTCAACAGTCCGGAAAGAACTTTCCCCGGTCCTGTTTCAATGAAAACATCAGGATTACGGTCCAGCATCTCTAGCGCGCTTTCATGCCAGAGAACCGGTTTAGTAATCTGATCTGACAACAACTTCCTCATATGGGTAGAATCACAAGTATAAGGTTTTGCGGTTGCATTAGAAATGACCGGGAAAGCGGGTGACTTGAATTCTATGCCATGAAGAAATTCGAGCAGTTTGTCGGCTGCTCCAACCATCAAATCCGTGTGAAAGGCCGAAGACACAGGTAGAAAGACGCATCTACAGCGTTTTTCATTTCCCAACACATCTGCAGCGTCTTTCAGGAAGTCCAGTTTTCCCGAGAGGACAATCTGATCCGCCGAGTTATAGTTCGCTATACTGATGGGCGCGGAAGCAAACCTGGTCTGCAAAATGTCATGAACTCTCTCCTTGGAGACACCAATCACAGCGACCATTCCGCAAGTTCCGTGTGGCTGCGCGCTATCCATACTCTCGGCGCGAACCTTGATGCATTGCAGCGCGTCCTCGTAATTCAATACTCCTGAAGCGCATAATGCAGAATATTCCCCCAAAGAATGCCCCGCCGCAACAACTGGAGTTATATCAGCCTTCAGGTTCAGCATTTTCCAAAGAATCATGGAGTGAACGAATATCGCCGGCTGGGTGTGAACAGTGCGATTCAGTTCTTCTGCTGATCCCGTCGTCATGATCTTGCTCAACGGGTACCCCAGAATCGAATCCGCCTGAGCCATCAAGTCGCGAGCCAACTCACTACGCTCAAGCAAGTCGTTGGCCATACCTACATACTGCGAGCCCTGACCAGGAAACATCACGGCTAGACTTCTATTGGCGAACCCGGAGGAGCCTGTCATTGACCTTGCCCTTTATGACGCAGGCTGGATGACAACCCTGTTCTTGTAATAGCCACAAGATGGACAAATGCGATGGGGCGCCATTGGCTGCGAACATTCCGGGCAGTTTGACAAATTGACGGCGGTGAGAGACTTATGGGTCCTTCTCTTATCTCTTCTGGTTCTGGAAACCCGTTTTTTAGGAACTGGCATGATTAACCTTCTTAACTTCTTGTTTGTATTGAATCTGACAAAACGCTTAAGGCGTGGATCTTATTGTTTACGAAATGATCCTGTCCTTGATCTTACTCAATCCTGACCACCTGGGATCAATTTCATCAGCGCTTTCACAATGGCACTGATCTGATCCCCTAACGTTGCCACAGGTAGGACATAGTCCAGGACATTTTTCATCGCACAGCGGCTTCATAGGCACATCCAGGACAATCTCCTGCAACAGTATCGCGCCCAGATCTATTTCCGTGCCGCGAATGGGTATCTCGTTGTCCTCGAGTTCAGCCTCTTCTTCGAGTGAACTGGGACTCAGAACCTTCAACACCAGACTGATTTCAGTGTTCAAGTCTGTTTCATAAGAGGCAAGACATCTCGAACATTTGAGTCTTGCCAACGCGCTCACAACGCCGGACAGAATTATTTCATCGTCGTCTCTGGTAATGAACAGTTTGCCGGAAACATTCGGATCTACGAATACATCATTATCCGGGCAGAAATCGGTGTCGGTGTACAGGGGCCCAAGAGATTTGTTGGGCAACTCGATTTCCATGCCGTAATCCGGTATGTCTTCCAGTCTGATTTTCAAAGCGATCCGCATTCTCCGCAAACTAGTATAAACACAAAATATATTATCAGAATGGATTTCAAGTCAAGCAAAAACCTAATATCGTTCCAACCAGTCCTGAAGAGCCGGGTAAACTTCGGTATGAGCTCGAAGACCGAGCAAAAGGTCAATATGACCATAGTCCTCTTCAAACCCGCGGTCCTTCCCGGCAATCAGGAGCTCCCTGGGGATCAACGCGTTGTGAGCGTTGGCCGCCCCAATCACACACTCGGGAGGCCCCACTGCGTCTTTTGACCCAGCTACGACAAACAATGGTGTTTTGACACTGTGGAGAGTCTCTAAAACCGGAGTGCCTTCTCGTAACCTAAGACACTTTTCCTGAAGGAATCGCGCCATGTCGATCCAGAGTCTGCTGGAAGATACTAGTTGCGTCCCGATACAGCTTACTTTTCTGGCAATGTTGGGCGCTATGTTCGACTTGTAATACAATCCATGAACGAAATCCGGGGTCCCTGTCACAAACGGAGCGAGGAGTCTGCCCATGAACGGCAGAGGATTGACAGGAACATATTTCAGTACAGACTTGAATCTCAATAGGCCTTTGAAGGCATGGTTATCCATCTTTGAAAAGTCTATCGGAGCGCCCAGAGTAATCACAGATGACACTCGAGGGTCAGCTGTTCTGGCCATGTGACAGTCGATGAGCATTCCGCCCATACTGTGCCCTACCCATTTGACCTGAGGCGCCCCCGTTTTCATGATAACCAGATCAATAATGGCCGGAACATCATAATCCAGATGATCATCGAACCCCCACGAATACGGAGAGGCAGATCTTAGAAGGCCAGGAGCGTCGCTCATCCCTGACCCTCTAAGCTCGGGAACCCAAACGTCATAACCGGCGTCTCTCAGGTGGCAGGCCAACGAAGGCGCTCCCTCCATGTCAAATATGAACCGGTTAGAAGACAATCCGTGGCAGAGTATAACAGGCGCTCGATCGCCTTGCGTTGCGCCCTCATAATGATGAACGGCGAGTCTCCATCCATCAGAGGTCGTAGTCATGTGCGTAGCGTCCTGTCTACTGGGAGACGCATAATACCAACCCAGGAAATATGCAAAACCTATAGGCAGTCCGGTCAAAAACATAAAAAAGAATATTGTGTCAAGCATGATGATCCAACGCAGTGAATAGTTGTGTTCAGTTCATGCAGTCTATTATTTAACATCCCGACATACAAGCGGCAAGACTATCGGAACTGTTTTGAGCGCTTCATAGACTGCGCTAAATTGCCAGGTGTCAGTTGCGATCCAGGATGTAACTCATCTAAAAGTCTCATAACTCTTTATGGTTAATAGAACAATATAATGTGGTTTAAAGTATAATTATTGACAATAATTGCATACTTTGATAATTGCAAGCAAATCAGACAAGTGGACGTTGATGCGGCCACTCGGATCCAAGGAGAATGCTAATGTTTGCCAATTTTCGAGCTTTCTGCAGTCCAAGGCTCGTGGCGCGCCTCACAACGATCCTGGTCGCTCTGTTATTCATCATCCCTCAGTCATCCCTGGCCGATGATTGCAAAAGAGTGCCCAATATACTGGTTTTGTTCGACGCTTCAGGTTTTATGAGAGAGCGGGATCACTACCAGATTCTTCTGAAGCAAATGGGTTTTTTTGAAAAGGCAATTCCCTTGACAGCGGACGGCTTTTTCAACATAGGGCTCAGGCATTATGGTCTAAAAGTTGGAATGGGATGTGACAACACCGAGAGTATCCTTGCCATACAGCCGTGGGATCCGGAGCGGTTCATGAATTCGTTTCCGAGGTCTGTGTCTTATGGTACGAGTTCTCTTGGCGCCGGGCTTAGGGCTGCCGGTGATGAGGTAGCTCCTGTTCAGGGAAAATCAATGATCGTAGTCGTCGGTGGCGGCATCGAGTCCTGCAAGGTTGATCCCATAAAGATTGCCGAACAGATATGCGCCAACAACCCTGACGTCGAAATACATACATTCCAGATTGGCAACTCACAGGACGGCGCTTTTTATTTGAGAGGCATAGCTCAGAAGGGAAGGGGAACCTTTCATTCGTCTGCGGAACTAAGCTCACCTGCTATCTGGCATTCATGGATGAAGCAGTTCTGGGTTCAACCATGTAGGCCAACGACTCCAACTCCTGCAATGGGCATGGGGGCGGCGCCATCTGCGAGAACTGCAGTAACATTCGATTTTAACAGCTTCTCGGTAAGATCCACTGATCCGGTTGCCGACGCCTCCAATCTGGCGGCGGTGGAGGCTGTAGTTGCCATGTTGAGACAGAACCCATCATCCAGGGTGGTCCTGCATGGCTTTTCTGATGGCAAGGGGAAGCCAGACTACAATTTTAATCTTTCCAAAAAGAGGGCTGAATCGGTTGCGCGCTTTCTTGGGAGCTCTTACGGAATACCGATGTCACGCACACGCGTTGTGCCTCACGGAGCGACAGCCACCGGGACTCTTAGGCCAGCAGAAGACAGAATGGGCAGACGGGTCGAGTTTGAGATTGTTCCCTAAGCATGCTCAGGTAACATTTTAAGGGAACTTCTTTTTCACTGGTTGGTATGAGCCTTCAATTTCCTGGTCACCCAATTTCTATCCTGTAGGCTCAATTTAAAGTGGCCGGGGCCAATCCTGTGGACCCCCGGTCTGCCGGCTGAATCATCAAGTACGGGCGCAGCCCGGTTAAGACCGTATTTATGGCAGCCAGCCACAGTACAAATCCTCGGCGAAGTCAGTGTGATTTATTATGAGGGCGCACTAGAGCAGTGTCAGCATAACCAGCCAAACCGAAGCCTGTTACCACGACGGGCAAGGAACCTGCCTTCCAATTCGAGACCTGGCAAAAAATAAGCATGCGCCAGCTATCAACTATTCCTATTTGATACGATTAGTTTTAAATTAATCATTTGATTGTGATAGAATGAAAGTCCTGACACAGCAGGTTGTGGAAGCTTGAAACCTTACCTTACACGCAATTTAGTCTTAGTAGTTGCTACTACCCTGTTACAGATAGGGGCCGCTGGAGCCCAGATGGCCGTTTCATCCGATAATCTGGCGTCCAGGCTGTTTGCAACGGGTAAGGCCCTTTCGGAACGTTCGTATTATCTTGAAGCCCTGGATTCACTGGATGAGGCAAGGGATTTACTTGAGGAAACTGGACTGGTCGCAATGCCTTTGTACTCAGACGTTTTGCACGAACTTGCCAAGACCAAGATCAAGGGCAGGCTTCACCAGAACTTTCCTGCTAATTATGTCAAGACTGCTTTGGATGATATTCAGCTATGTAACCGTGTGCGCGAAAAACTCGTCGAAACTCTGCCACAAAATCTTGCGGAGGGATATTTTCTGGAAGGTTACATTCACAAGAAGTTTTTCATGCGTATGGATCAGGCTCATGCCAATTTCCTGAAGGCTCTACGCGTTGACCCGGCTTCTGTGGCTGCCAAGAGGGAGTTGAGTGAACTTATAAGCAGCCAGGAGTCCAAAGATACTCAAGAAAAGTAGATCTTAACTAATAACTTTCCGAGTAGGCAACACATGGCACGCAAGACTCAACAGCAGGAAGAAAAAGGTTCACAGGAAAACCTTATCAAGAGCGAAAATTTTGATGTTACATTTGAGAAACTCAAACTCATAGTGGAGAAAATGGAGACTGGAGGATTGACCCTGGATGAGAGCCTGTCTCTTTTCGAGGAGGGAGTAGGTCTTTCCAGGACGCTGTTTGATGTGCTGAACGTCGCCGAAGGTAGAGTTGAAGAGCTTTTATCTAACATGGAGAGGGCGCCCTTCAGCCGGGGTGAATAGTGTACTAATTTGGACCATCATTTAGCTTCTTACCTCTCACAACAGAAAGGCATAATTGACGCAGCCATAGACAAAATGGTTCCTCGGGAAGATGAGCATCCGCGAGTTCTGCACACTGCCATGCGTTACAGCCTCTTTGCGGGTGGGAAGCGAATCCGTCCGATACTTGCTCTGGCCGGGGCCAGTCTGGTCGGCGGAGAATCAGCGGCTGCCTTGCCGTTGGCAGTGGCGATTGAGTGTATTCACACATATTCACTAATCCATGATGATCTGCCGGCTATGGACAATGATGACATGCGAAGGGGCAAACCTACGGCCCATAAGGTATACGGGGAAGCTATCGCCATACTGGCGGGTGACGCCCTTCTCAATCTGGCGTTTGAGATTCTGGTCTCTGAGTCTACCTTGAGGACGTGTCGTCATGACCGGCTACTCAAGGTAATAGCATGTCTGTCAAGGGCATCGGGTTCGTTCGGTCTGATCGGAGGTCAGGTTGTAGATATGCTAAGTGAGGGCCAGAAGGTAGAATCAAAAGATGTCGACTTCATCATGAAGGCAAAAACGGCTGAACTGATAAGCGCTTCCATGAAATGCGGAGCTATTTTTGGAGGAGGGAACGCGGAGGAAGTTGAATGTCTTTGTCAATTCGGAGAAAAATTGGGAATTGCTTTCCAGATCAGGGATGACATACTTGATCATGAGGGTGATTCCAGTGAACTTGGAAAGACAGTTGGAAAAGACCAAAAGGCGGGAAAAGCCACTTACCCATCGGTTCTTGGATTAGCGGATGCCAAGGCCCGAATGGTCCAGGAAATAGATGCGGCCATGAAACTCCTCGATGGCTTTGGTGACAATGCATTATATTTAAGACTAATAGCGTCATATATAGGAGAACGCTCCAGTTAATCGGTGTGGATACAAAATGAACAAGGATACATGCGAAATTCAATCATCCCTTCTAAAAACAATTGATTCCCCAGAAGACATAAAAAAACTTCCAATAGAATCGTTGAGATTACTGTCCCAGGAAATACGGGATCTTATAATTGAGACGGTTTCACTCAGAGGTGGACACCTCGCTTCTTCACTAGGAGTAGTTGATCTTACTCTGGCGATTCTGAAGGTTTTTTCGCCTCCCAGTGATAGAATAGTATTTGATGTTGGCCACCAGGCGTACGCCTACAAGATACTGACAGGACGCAGGGACCTTTTTCACACCCTAAGGTCGAGAGGGGGGATCTCGGGTTTTCCGAAGCGTCAGGAAAGTTACTACGATTTTTTTGATACTGGACATGCAGGCAACGCTATTAGCGTGGCTGCGGGGATGGCCCAAGCGAGGTGTTTGAGCGGTTCGGACCACAAAGTGATAGCAGTGGTGGGTGACGGCTCTCTTACCTGTGGGATATCGTATGAGGGGCTTAATCAGGCGGGGGCGGCGGAAAAGGATTTGATAATAATCCTGAACGACAACGAAATGTCCATATCCCAAAACGTTGGGGCCATGGCGGCATACCTGAACAAAATAATGACGGGTCAAGTGGTGACGCGCTTCAGGGACGAAGTCAAGAATCTGTTGAAAAACATACCGGGAATCATGGGTAGGTCTATGTATGGTTTGGCCCGGCAGTTTGAAGACGCGTTGAAGGGTTTCATAACGCCGGGACGCTTGTTTGAGGATCTGGGTTTCAAATACGTAGGGCCGATCGATGGACACCAGATAAAACACATGGTTGAAACTTTTTCTAATATCAAGCGCTTCAGGGAGCCGGTGCTAATACACACCATAACATGCAAAGGCAAGGGATATTGTCAGGCAGAAGAAAACCCATGTAAATTCCATGGTGTTGGACCTTTCGAAATAGAAACGGGTCAAACGCATGAATCATCAGGGCCACCTTCTTACACCACGGTCTTCGGTCAGTCCATGGTTAACCTGGCTCAAAAAGACCCCACAATTGTGGCAGTAACTGCAGCCATGGAATACGGAACCGGTTTGGCGGATTTCGGAAAACTTTTTCCAAAAAGGTTCTTCGATGTAGGAATAGCGGAACAGCATGGAGTGATTTTTGCCGCTGGCTTATCACTTGAGGGGCTCAAACCTGTTGTGGCAATCTACTCCACTTTCATACAAAGGGGTTATGATCATTTAATACACGACGTTTGCATGCAAGAGTTACCGGTAGTCTTCGCTCTGGATAGAGCCGGGATTGTGGGTGAGGACGGGCCTACTCATCATGGAGTTTTTGATATTGCCTTTTGTCGGAGCATCCCGAATCTGTCAATTATGGCGCCTTCGAATGAAGACGAACTGGCTGATATGCTCTACACCGCACTTCAGAGCGGAAGACCATGCGCCATAAGGTATCCCAGGTCTCAAGGGGTCGGTTGTCTCGTAAAAGACAACCCGGTCACCGTTCCGTTTGGTAAGGCTGAACTCTTAAAGGACGGTCGGGACTTGTGCATAATAGCAATAGGATCCATGGTAGAGCCGGCTCTGGATGCTGCCCGGATTCTGGCTCCTTTGGGTATTTCAGCATCTGTTGTAAACGCCAGATTTGTTAAACCTCTGGACAGAGAACTCATTCTGGATGTAGCGTCGTCCTGTGGAAGAGTCATCACTGTCGAGGAGGGAGTTCTCATGGGTGGTTTTGGCAGCGCAATTGTTGAATTACTGGCGGACGAAGGTCTCCAGAGTGTCAGGACATTAAGAATGGGAATTCCAGATTCATTTGTCGAACATGGCAAGCGATCTGAATTGTTGAATGACCTTGGTCTCAATGCCAGTGGTATAGCCGAAGCGGCCAGAAATTTCATGAATGATTCAGAAGCTCCGGCTCAGTCTGGTGGATATATTTCGGTTGGGCGAATAACTCACTGAAGATTGCCTGACGATATAAACAAAATAATGCCCTTTTTGTGTGTTTGGAACTGGAATGAGGCCTTATGACCATCAGCAAAGATAAACCGGATTCAGCAGACAGGACAGGGTCATCTGACGATGGCGCTGCGAAAAGTTCTGATCTGAACACGCAGGGGCCCAATGACCAGACTTTCGACCCGGCCAAGCTCCTTTTATTGTTCAACGCCTCCAAAGCCCTGGCTTCTACGACAAACCTTGATCAACTTCTGGATATAATAGTAGCTGAAGTTCAGACCATTATCGAATGCGATGGAGCGGGAGTTCTCCTTTACGATGAGGAAAAAGATGATTTTTACTGGAGGACTGTCAGTGACAAACAGAGCTTCCTGGCGTCGGCCAGCGACACGATAAGGATTCCCAAGGACAGGGGAGTATGTGGGTGGGTTTTCAATCATGGCACGCCAGCGCTTGTTCACGATGCGGCTACCGATCCCAGACTGTACAGGGAGGTTGACACCAAATCCGGTTTTCGAACGAGGAACATGGTTTGTACGCCTCTGCAAAGCGGTGAAAAAAGTCTCGGAGTCCTCTACGCCTTGAACAAGACTGTAGGGAACTTTAGTGAACATGATGTGGAAATACTGATGGCTTTGTCGAGCAACGTGGCGCTAGCTCTTGAAAACGCTTCTTTTCTGGAACGTCTGACAAACTCAAATGTAGAATTGCAAAGACTTAACAGAGCCAAAGACAAGATGCTGCATCATCTCTCTCACGAGCTCAAAACACCTATAGCCATCGTAGACGCCACGCTGAGCGTAATAAAAAAGAAGCTGGAAAAAGCAGGTCTGGATCCTCAAAGGTTTCCTTTCGAAAGAGTGACCAGGAATCTTGACCGACTCAAGACGATAGAACAGCAGGTTATGCACATCCTGGATGGAAAAGATTACACTGAGAAAAAGGTCTCTGAGGCGTTTCTGGACTATATAGAGGATTTTCTGGAGATCCAGGAGGATGAACAGCCGCAATTAAGTCTGGCTCTCAAGGGGATTCGTCAAAGGATTATGGGCATATTTCCCTCCGAGAAAACGGATACCGAGCCCTGTGAAATAGCAGAGACGCTTGAAAAAGAGAAATCTTACGTAAAAACGATGCTACTTGACAGGAACATCGACATCCTTTTCGAAAAATCAGCCCGCATGCTTGTCAACTTGCCGTCGCACATTGTTACTTCTCTAATTAGGGGAATTCTCAGAAACGCGGTTGAGAATACCCCTGATATGGGTCGAATTGAAGTGCGAGCCCGAGAAACGGACGAAGGAGCGGAGATTGTAATCAAGGATTACGGGGTAGGCATACCAGCTGATGATCAACCAAACATTTTTGAAGGTTTTTATCCAGTTCAGGAAACGGAACTTTACAGTTCAGGCAGGCCTTACGGCTTTAACGCTGGTGGGTCGGGAACTGACCTGCTAAAACTGAAAATCTTCTCCAATCGCCTGGGGTTCAAAATAAGCTTTAAGAGTTCCCGCTGTTCCTGTATTCCAACATCCAGCGACGTGTGTCCCGGGAGTATCGACAAGTGCGCTTGCTGCAACACGCTGGACGATTGCCTGAACAACGGTGGAACAGAGTTTGTTGTCCAAATACCGTCAAACCTGATTGTTGGGAGCGATGTGTAAGCCTAAAAAATAGGAAGACTGTCACATACCCCATCCGCCTGTAACTTCAATGACGCTGCCTGTTACATAACTGGCCTCGTCTGAGAGTAAGAAAGCTATGACGGCAGCTATTTCTTCAGGTCTGCCTATTCGGCCCAAAGGGGTTTCCTCTATGAAGAGTTTCCGAAACCGGGCATCCATCATCGACCTGATGGTCGGGGTATCAATTAGTCCCGGCTGGATTACATTGACGCGTATCCCTTTTCTGGCAAACTCGCGAGCCAGAGACTTAGTCAGACCTACCAGAGCCGCCTTGGCGGAGACGTATGCCGATTCTCCCTTGCAGCCCACCTTGCCGTAAATCGATGAAACATTGACTATAGAGCCCTTACCGGTTTTAATCATACCTTGTGAACATGCTTCAATAAAATTTACAGCTCCTAGAAAATGAACCTCCCAGACTGACTGGAAATCCGAAGGTTTTAGTTTTAAAAACCCACCGGGTCTGTCAAAACCGGCATTGTTCACGAGGAATTCAACAGGCCCAAATTCCTTTTCAAATTGATCTACAAGACTGAAAACCATTTCCGTATCCGAAACATCACCAACAAGCGCTTTAGCCTTGCCTCCTGAATTGAGAACCCGCTCAGCGACCTTTAAAGCAGATTCGGGATTCTTGTCCACTATTCCAACTATTGCGCCTTCTCTGGCCAGCCTTAACGCTGTGGCTTCGCCTATTCCCTGACCAGCTCCTGTCACAATGGCGCACTTATTTTCAAAATCATAACTTCTCTGAGGTTGTCCCATCTGTATTTCCATTGTTTTAAACCGCCCCTGTTTTGTATTATGATAACCTGTATCAATGATATCCGTTCAACCTGATTATTTTCCCAATCTATCACATTTTGAGGGACCAACAAAATTCGGGTTTACTTGAAATATTTGTCCGAGGGGGAGGTTTGATTGTGTCCAATCAACTGATAAGGCAGTGGAAAGTTTTCACTATACTGCAATTCAGCTCACAAGGAGTAACTGTAAC
>CAZIVV010000026.1:0-6046 GCA_964542775.1 uncultured Desulfomonile sp. | reverse complement strand
GCTAAAAAAAGAGGACCATGGCCGGAAAAACATCTTTTTCAGAAAATTCAATTCCGTTTTTGACCGGATAACTGAAAGCTACTCAAGGACAGTTACGATGCTTTTACGGAAAATGTCCGTGGCGGTGGTGGCTTTCATCTGTCTGGTAGCGTTGACATACATCGGTTTCATAAGGGTGCCGACCGGTTTTCTGCCCGATAAAGATGACGGACTGCTTCTGGTAAATCTGCAGTTACCTGACGGGGCTTCTTTGGAGAGAACACAGAAGGTAATGGAAACCGTAGCGGACATCATTAATACCGTAGAGGGAGTCAACACTTTTACCCTTATGCCGGGATATTCAATCATAGATGGTGTTGGCCCCAATCTTGGGGGTGGTTTCATATCGCTCAAACCCTGGGACGAGAGACTTCCGAAGGGGCAGACCAGAGACGCCATGATGATGGAAATGGCGAAGAAGTTCTATGGCGTTCAGGAAGCGGCTCTGCTATTCCCGTTCGCCTTGCCTCCGATAAGCGGCTTGGGTGTAAGCAGTGGATTTGACATGCAGGTTCAGGACGCCCTTGGTCTAGGAATTGACAGGCTGGCCGAAGCGACTGACGACATTGTGCAGGCGGCCGGCGCTCAACCTGCACTGATGAGCGTGAATTCATCTTTCCGGGCTGATACCCCTACCTTGTTCGCCGATGTTGACAGGGTGAAGGCTCTCGATCTGAGAGTGCCCCTCAAGTCTGTTTTTGACACGATGCAGGCCTTTCTCGGTTCGGAATATGTGAATGACTTCAATAAATTCGGAAGAACCTGGCAGGTTCGAGTCCAGGCCGACAGCATCTTCAGAAGGAAGCCGGAGGACATCGGCAAACTGCAGGTGAGATCGCTGGACGGCAAAATCATTCCGTTGAGCGCATTCGTCAGGGTGGAAGAAACTCTGGGGCCGCAGAGAATTGATCGTTACAACATGTTCACATCGGCTCGCGTTTCAGGTCAGCCGGCGCAGGGATACAGTTCGGGTCAGGCGCTTTCTACGATGGAATCGCTTGCGGCTCAAAGATTTCCTCAAGGCATAAGCTATGAATGGACGGGCATGGCTTTCGAAGAGAAAAAGGCCGGTGGACAGATAGGACTGGTCTTTGGTCTGGCCGTGGTGGTCGTGTTACTAATACTTGCAGCGCAGTACGAAAGCTGGACTGACCCGATTTCCGTCATACTCATAGTCCCTTTGGGCGTGCTAGGGGCAGCGGCCGGTTTACTCGCTCGTGGAATGGACAACAATCTCTACACCCAGGTCGGCTTGATACTCCTGGTCGGGTTATCAGCCAAGAACGCGATACTCCTGGTGGAGTTCGCGCGTGAGGCCAGGGCTCACGGCGCCGGTTATATGGAGGCGGCAATTGAGGGTTCCAAGCTCCGTTTTCGCCCCATTTTGATGACTTCATTCTCCTTCATTCTGGGAGTTTTGCCGCTTGTCGTAGCGACTGGAGCCGGAGCGGCGAGCAGGCAATCCATGGGAACGGCGGTGTTCGCAGGCATGCTGGGTGTAACCATACTCGGCGTCTTTTTTACACCGGTGATGTACGTGCTGATGCAAAAATTAAAAAGGGATCAAGCCGGCTGATCAAGCCTGCTCATGGAACAAGCTGCGCTATGTTCGGGCAGAGTTCCAGTTAAAGATTATTCTGGCAATTTTTTCGCCGACATTGTCACCGAGGGTTTTTATTGTAGGAGCCGGCTTCTTGTAGGAGCCGGACATGATTTCTGCAATCTTTTCTCTGATTAAATCAATGTCCAGCCCAACCAGCGCACAGGCCCCTTCATCAATGTAAATCGGGCGTTCCGTGTTTTCTCGTGCGACAAGACACGGAACGTCCAGGAAACTTGCCTCACCCTGGATGGAACCGGAGTCCGAAAGCACGAAACGGGAGTCCGAAAGCAGTGACAGGAATTCAAGATATGGCTCAGGTTTTACAAAACTGACATGGCTCAGTTTTGCCACGATTGGGTCCAGGCCAAACCTGTTGATCTTATCCACAGTCCTGGGATGGACGGGAAAAATTGTTGGAATAGGAACGCATCCCAGAATTTCGAGCACTTTTTTGAGGTTTTCCGGATCATCCACGTTTGAAGGCCTGTGAATGGTGACCAACGCGAATTCTCCCTTTGCGAGCCCAAAGTCTGCGGCTCTCCTTCGAGGTTCGACATGAGGCCAGAACATCTGGAGGGTCTCAAGCATTATGTCTCCCACGAGATGTGCGCGAGACATATCTATACCTTCATGTTCGAGATTCTTCATTCCAGATGGCTCAGACACGAACAACAGATTTGAAAGGCCATCTGTGAGGCGCCGGTTCAATTCTTCCGGCATGCGCTCGTCAAATGACCTTAGTCCCGATTCCACATGAGCCACAGGAATGAAGAGCTTTCTTGCCACAAGCGCAGTGGCTATAGTCGAGTTCACATCTCCGACTACAACGACCAGGTCTGGACGATCCTCCATGCAGATTTTCTCAAATTCAATCATTATCTTCCCGGTCATTTCCCCATGCCCGCCCGAACCGACACCAAGGTGGCGGTGTGGTTTGGGCAATTGCAGTTGCTCAAAGAATACGTCGCTCATCAATGTGTCATAATGCTGACCGGTATGAACTATGAACATTTCCATGGAGGGGTAGTTCTTGAATGCCCGGGCTAAAGGCGCCACCTTCATGAAGTTTGGTCTGGCCCCTACAATACTGTATATCTTCAATTGAAATAGCCTTTCCTATGTGAGCCCGAGTCATGCCTGGCCTGAAAAAGAACAAAAAAACCTCGCACGAATCAGGTCGAATCAGAAATCATACGTCTGGAGGATGCTGATGCGAGTACATGTCCAGGATGGCCTCAAGTTTATGGATTTTTTGAGAGTTGAAGTTGAGTTTTCCCAGAATGGCTGCTCCAATGCTTGCCGCTTCCCGAGTGATAATCCGGGAATATCTTGGCGCAACCTCTATCCTCTCAGATATCGGAATCTTCACGTAACCCATTGATTCCTTAAACCTGTTGAGCGATGGCTTGTCGCCATAAATGCTCCTCAGTCCATACGAAACATGGTCAATGTCCGGCCTTTTCATGACCTGTTCGGTTGATACGAACATCAGGGCGTTCATGACCTGATATTTTAGGAGGTCTTTCACGTTAAACAGCACATCACCGTAATAGCCTCCCCTGTAAGTGAAGTCAATCCTGAAGGCCCCGACCCTGGAGCCCACAAAGGCGGCCCAGCATTCGAATATCGGATTGTCGACCGCCGCCTCAATGCTCTGCATCCATTCCTTCAGGATGCCGGCGTCAAATTGCCTGCCCTGTCTAATGTGAGTGTCAGCGATTATTTCAGGGGCTATCGGTAGTATCTCCTGTATGGGTATTCTATCAACATGACATTTTTTAAGGGCTCTGATCGTCTCTTTCCGGACATGGTGGGTCAGGGAATCCAGACCGTACAGCTTGTCTGAAACTACATAAAGATAGCTTGAATATCCCGACATTTCAGGGGGAACCGGGTATTTGAGGAACACGGCTCCAGAATCCCACAGGGCCATTTTCTCTTCAGCCCCCACCGTAATTGGGCCACTGCACGGCAGATTAATGTATATCTTGGAACCCGTTGAGTACCACAATCTATCGCCGGTAGAAACAAATGGCACACCCGTTTCGGTAAAATATTTCTTTAAATTTGATTCCTGACACGCCTTCGACGCTAACTCATTACAGCATTCAGCGTTAATGCCCATAAATAAATAACCGTCCTTTTGAGTACTTAATTAAAAAATTGGCGCTTGAAAATAATTCTGTTTTTCTGAAATCCTGTTTAAATCCCCTCAAGCTGGTGTGCGGCCTTTGAAAGTTTCCACGTCGAGGCTTGACGATGTCAGTTGCAGTTCTCGTATGCTCCAATATCCGGAGCTTTGCCGCAGGGACGTCTGACACCATCTCTGTCTGATGACGCTTCTTTCACTTCCACTCCCATATCAATAAGCGGGGAGCCTTTTTTAAGTCTGAAATCCAATTTGTCCGGCGCCGAAAATTCCGGATTTTTCCCCCGGAACCTGATTGTTTCGTGGCTCGATCCAAGGTTTTCGTCCAGCATTCCTTTCAGGTTTTCTTTGGTTAGACGGATATCCTGACGGGTTTGAAACCAGCCGTTGTCCTTAGTCTCCACTCCCGAATTTTTTGGAATTGGGCTTATGAACAGGTATTCAGCAAATATATTATTGATAAAACGATTTTGCTCGTCGGGGGTGAGCGGTTCTGAGGGCTGAAGAACCTTGAGCGGAGTGGGGCACTTCCACACCGTGTTGTGAGCGACCAGATTGGCCTTGGACTGGGTCGGAGCGCCTTCGTAACTATGACCGACAACAAAAGCGCCAATATTCCCCTGACGTTTGTCCGAGCCTGTGTCGGTGATTAAATTGTTGATGACCAGGTTGCCTGATGATCCGAAGAAACCGACGCCGCAATGACTATTGCCGTTAATGACATTGTTATCGACGGTGTTGGAATGAGATCTGCCTTCAAGGTAAACCCCGCACCCGAAACCAGTCTCGGGATGTCCGTTCCGGGAAAATTCGTTCAGTCTCACCATACACGAATTGGCAGTTTTATCCGGTCCAATCAAAAGCCCGGCTCCTCCATATCCGCTGCTGCCAAACAACTCGTTCTCCACGCAAATGTTCTTCTCGAATTTAACCCGGGCCCCGTTTATCTGGCATCCGTGAACCAGATTCCTCTGAAACACACAATTTTGAACGACCCAGTCATCGCCGCATGCAAAAATACCGGCCTGATGGTTCAACCTTATGTTGAGATTTTCAAGGAGCCAGTGGGTGTTATCAAAAGGTTTGGTCACCTCCGATGATATTCCATACGTGCCATATTTCTCTATGGTCATGTTACGCATGGTTATCCAGCTTTTTGCAGTTCCGCCCCATCTATCTCCCGAATTAAAAGCGAAATCCAGCTCGTATACTTCGACCTTATGATCGGTGTTGGGATTGGCGTCGTTGATGAGCCTAATCAGGTATATCCCAAGAGGATCTACGTAAAATGATCCTGGCGGTAGGTCGGTGGGTTTTTCTGCTCTTTTCAGCATGTTTTTTTCATCAACCAGAACAAAGGCGTTGACCAGGGTGACAGGTTTAAGTCCACGGCGCACCCATGCCTTCCCCTGTTGTCTCCAGTCCTTAAGCGCAACGCTTCCCTGAAGGATCACTTTGTCCCGGTGGACTCCCTCATAAACGATGGGGGCGTCTTTGGAACCCGACACTCCTCCCATAACCTGCTCATGATAGACCCCCGGATGGATCACTGCCTTATCTCCGGGTTTAAGAACACGGGACGCCTGAGTTATCGTTTTGAAAGGTTTCTCCCTGGTTCCGGGTGAGTCATCGGAACCATTCACGCAGTCCACATGATATTCCCCGGCAAGGATGGGAACTGTCCACACCATTAACAAAGCCAGACAATAAATTGAAAATGTTGTCCTCAATTTCACCCCCTGGAAACATTTTTTGACGTATCAATTTCTGTTTTCATAGTGTGAACCCTTTAATCTCAAATTAAATGGGACCCACTTTAAATTTTGGGCCGAAATGTCGGTTATTCCAGTTTCACAGCCTGGATAAGCGATCGTGTAATTACAAGGTCATCATCTGTGAGGTAACTGAAATCGCTGTTAACATTGCTCCTGACTATTCCCGAATAATCATAGGTAGGGATGTCTGTCGTTATTTTAAATCCGTTTCTTTTTATCAAGTCCACATGAACGGAGTGCGGGGCCCTGTTGTGGAGATAAGGGCGGTTGCCCTGCATGAGTCGCCAGAGCAAACGCGAGCATGCCCAGTGACCATTCCACTCTTTTGTCATGCCGTAGTTGCTGAAATCAACGAAATGAGACATCCACGCCCCCGGTTTCAGCCATTTGGCAAAACACGAGTAAACTTCGGGCAAGTCCTGAACTACCTGAAGCACCACGGTAGACATTAACATATCGACAGAATTCGGTTCCAGCATG
>CAZIVV010000025.1:0-2196 GCA_964542775.1 uncultured Desulfomonile sp. | reverse complement strand
CCTTCTTCCTGTCATATGTTTTCAAGAATTTTTGATAGTCAAAGAAACCAATTGCCTCGTCGAGACACCTCAATCCCTGCTTTGCTACCGGAATGTTGTAAATGGAAGGAAGTCCCCAGAATCCTAGCGACTTGTAAGCTTCTTTCAGCGCATCACCGGCAACCTGGGCATTTTGAAAACTGACCTGACCCAAATAGTCGGACACTCTTTTCAGATCACCAGCCGAATAAATCCTGAGTCTTTTTAGAAGCTCATCAAAGGCTTGCGTGACATCTTGGACGACGGGAATCTTGTGTTGCCGGAACATTTGCTCAATCCATGGAGCAAAGGACTCCCTAAGTTTTTCTTTCCAGAGTAGATCCTGAGTTATGAAGTAAAAATCTTTCAAACTCCCTTTGTCTATAGCCCTGTCTACACCTACCAGCGCTACCAGGAGGCAGTCATAACCTGACACCTGGTCTATTTTCATGTCCCGGTATGAAACGAGTTTGTCCTCTGTATCGATCCAGTTCTTTTGCTCAAGTTCAGCTATCTTCTGTGCATGTCGCTGCAGAGGATCGGTCTTCCAGTCATTCCAAAGCTGAGCCCCCACCTTGAAAATCAGTTTGATTTTTTTGGAGTTCTCGAGGATTAGATCTGAAAGGGAGTTTGCTAATCGGTAACTGACATCCGGTGTCAATGAAGCGCAGAAAATCCTTAATTCTCTGTTCCCTGAGGCAGCATGGAGATGATCGTTGATTTTCTCCTGTATGTCAGAGAGAATGGTATTGGTAAAAAGTTCCATTCAGGTTTATTTCCCCCGTTTAAGAATTATTTGCTCCTGAAAAAGGATTGTGAACCAGGGAAACTGCGTCGGAGAGAAGTTTCAGAAATCCGGACGCTTTCAGGGCCTCTTCAAGCCATAGTTGCTCACCATAAGGTGGATTGATCTCCAGGTTTCTGTAAGTCCAGTTGACTCCCTTCTTCAATTCATCCCCGGCTATCGCTATACCGTAATGCTTGAACATATTTTGCTGAAAAGTTGTAAGAGTAGTTCTCTGACCGGGAGGCGTCAACGATAACACCAGATAACGCAGAATGTTCTCATTTAGGGTGAAGCGTGTTCCGGGACCTTTCCAGGGAACGATCAATCCAATACTTTTCCCTAGTTTGGTAAATAGACCCGTTGACTGCTCTTCACCATCCTTTAGACGGTTGGGTTTTTTTTTGCCCAAAGTTGGATTTCCCTCATCGTTTTTACGTAAGGCATCTGAAATCATCTCCATGATCCTTCTGAAATTGCTCTGGGTCGCCTGTTTCAATGGTGTGTCCCTTAGCTCAGGAGCAGTAACAAGCCAGACATACCCGAGAGGTCCGCTCAAATGAGAGTATAGACATGACCCATTTACTTCAACACGGGCAGCCTGGGCGCAAAGAGTCCTCAATACCTGCAAAACCACGCCCAGTTTCAGTAGTTCTAGTTTTTCGAGAGGATCCATGCATGCTTTGAGTACATTTAGAATTTCGTAGGCAAAGAGATACCCTTCTCGCCATGTAGAACGAGGAATCCATTTACAGGAGGCCTGTCCGGCCTTTTTGTCAGCTGTCTTGTCGGGATCGGCATGTTCAATCCAGTCCACAAGCTCTGACAGGTAGGGCATGGAGCCGAGAAATGTCCGCAAATGTTCTTCAAGCTCAGGCTTCAATGAATCCGGATCAAAGCAGTGGCCAATGTCTTTAATAAATTCACTAGCCTTTCCTGATTCGAGCTCTAAAAAAAGATTGAGCAGCTGCAAAAATAGGGATTCGCCACCCCTAGCCATGAAATCATGCGCTGAATATTTGAAAATGCTGTTCTCTATGGCCTTATCCCAATCGCCTTCGTGTTTCTTTTCTTCTGAAGGCGACCATATGGTTTCTCTAGCTATTAATTTTGGTGAGACTGGGAGGAACGAGTGAGTACACCATGTCCTGTTTTGGGCTACTCCGACATAACCGGCGAGAACCTGTTCAAGCAGACGCAATGTTTCATCGACGTTCATTTTGCCGTGGGAATCTATCCGGTTTCCCAGGATCCCGGTTATTGACCTGAATTTATCGGTGTGGCTTTGGTGACGAGTCTCAAGTTTAGAGGAACTAAGAAAAGAAAACAGTTTTAGAATAAGTCTCGTCTTCGGGTGATATGACAAGGTAGCGCCATCAGCCAACTCCTTAATG
>CAZIVV010000024.1:0-6292 GCA_964542775.1 uncultured Desulfomonile sp. | reverse complement strand
GGTTCCAAAAGCCTTGCTGGAAGCCAGGTGGTTCAGTTCCGACACTGATCCTATTATCTGCATTTTATGGCCATGGTCGGTGTATAAAGGCTGATTCCGTTTACACGTATCTCACTGACAATCTGGTTCACGGATAAAACTTCGACATTGGTCCCCTGCGGCACATGAATGGCGTTTCCCTGATAGACGTCCGCCATTCCCATGGTCGTGACCTGATCCGTCATCCCGTTTGACGCCACATAAACTCTGAGAATAGAAATGACCCTGTCAGGAGAGGTCCAGCCGATGATTGACTCAGCCAGACGGCATGATCCGGCCATAGCGGTGGATGACGTGAGAGCCGTAACAAGGGCCATGGTGGCCAGACTCCGGAAAAAACTCGTCATAAGATTTCGATTAGCCATTGTTTTTTTACCTCTCTGACTATCTTGAAAATGAATGGGAAAATGTTGTTGGCCACTTTGATTTTCACTCTGGCGTCATCCCTCCAGAATCCCTTGACCTCATGAAATTCAACTTGATATTTGGAATTAATCACAAGGAAATCGGGAGTGTAGCTGGTGGATGGCGCCAAAATGAGTTTCACCGCTCCAAACATCCATAGTCTGATATCCCCCGCCAAACGCTGTCTTTCGAGAAAATCAGCGTAGCGGCCTTCCAATTGGTTCATTGGCGATTTTTTCATGACGGACAGTGAATGGAGCTTTGACAAGTTCGTCATACCTCCGGTCTGACTGCTCGAAATATCTTTGACACAACATCAGGAACAGTCGCTTGTCCGTTATCTTTTCAGCGGGGGTGTCCTGTCTGTTCATTATTTTCTTTAGATATTTGAGAGTGACTTTAGGATCATCGATTCGGTCCATTTTCATTAGAATGGCGCCTCCTCGAATGGATTCATTCCGGTCACTGGCTCCTGTTTGCGCTCTTTGGGAACCCACGGGATTATATCCCTGGCTTTTATGAAGTTTACCGTCTGCCGAGCGCCGGACTGGTTTTCATATTCGTAGGAGCTGAGCGCTCCCTCGACGTATATGTAGTCGCCCTTCATCAGTGACACGGCTTTATCGGTGAGTTTTCCCGTCACGTGTATTCGATGCCAGATGGTCCGGTCGGTGTATTCGTCACTGACGCCATTGGACACTTTCTGCCATTCGGTTGTCGCCAGATTGAGCCATACGGTGTTGAAATCGTTTTTCTTCTTTGTCTCAGCGTCACGACCCAGGTGACCCATGAGAGTGACTTTATTGACTGATTTGGGCATTGCCTCCTCCTAATAAGCCGAATGTCTTTTTTAATTGGGAGCGACTTGACGAAAGGATCTGGTCCCTGATTTGGGCATGCGCTTTTGGTAGCTTTACGACTGAACTTCTTGAAATATTTACGGCTCTGGCAATTTCGGATAGTGTGAGATTATTTGAAAGCAATGTCTCCAGGGCCTGCTCCTTATCAATCTGAAGTTCCTGTCTGAAATCCCATCCATAGGATTCTCCGTGTAAACTTATGGGGCCATTTGCTTCGGCCCACATTTTCAGTTTCTTTTCCACCTCCTTTATTCCGGCTTCCAGCTGCTGAACGGCGTCGAGGGCTTTGGACGCTAGTTCAGGACTCATCCCTATGATATTGTCGGGCGAAGTATTTTTCAGAAAAGCCAGAAATGCGTATTTTATTAGGGGTTCAGCGGGGTTAGGCTCACCGGGAACAGTGACGATTCTGGGCAGTTTTCTGGCCAATGGGCAGACGTTGCCCCGGAAATCACATGGGGCTCCGAACCAGTTCTTGCAGTGGCTGCCCGGTTTCGGCTCCGGCGCTGTCCTTTCGATTTTTTTGAGAATTTTCTGAAGGTAAATTACAAGGGGATTGCTGTGTTTGCCGCGAATCCGGGCTCTCTTTCCTGTTGGATCTGTCACATATAGAGCTATTGATCCATTTCTGCCTTTTTTCCATTCATAAAGATATTCGTGGCGATTCCCGGAACGGCAAAAGTATCGGACGAAACGGATGCGCTCATAGTCGGGCTGGGCCGCCTTTGCCAGAAGCCCCGCATAGAGGTGGCGCTCGAATACATTGTCATATTCCAGCGTTCCTGTTTTCAGGTCATCGACAACCAGTTCATCGGCAAGGAAGACCACTTTGTCCAGGTATCCGTAAGCGACGGCTTGATCATCTGTTTCGACCCAGTTCCCTTCAGCGTCGATTTTTACATGGGTCTCAGTCAGTTTCTGGAATTCAGGCCCATGGAAGGGGTCGTAGAGAACTGTTTTTTCAAGCAGTGATGCGATTTCGGGATCCCTGATCTGCGAGACTGCTTCCTCGAGAGTGAGAGTCTGTCTTTCGATCCTGTCCCTGAAATCGTGTATCAGTTTACCTGTTTGAGCCAGAAAACCGGACGGTCGTTCAAAACCGAGGTTCTTGAACGCATGGGCCTTGAACGGACAGACCCTGAAGACTGCGAAAGTGCTTTTGCTCAGGGGTTTCAGAATCATAGGTATCCGTGCTCCCTTAACTTATCGAGCATGGTTGTTCGCATGAAGCCCCGAAGATCCTCGAGTCTGTCTTCAGTCGCCTGTGCCTCCGCATCAACTCCCAGAAAATCCAGGCAGAGAATTTTACAGTAGTCGAACATTTCGGGATCGATGTCTGGCTTCATTTTACGCAGACCATCCGGGATCGACGCCATCAACTCCCTGATGGTCTGTTTCTTTTTGGGAGGAACTACGTCAGGTCCAGGTGAGACCATATCCGCCTGGTGAGCGGGATTTGGGACAATTTGAGAATCCATGTCGTCTACGGTCTCAGCAATTGCTGCATTCTCGTTTTGGGTTGGCTCATCATTCTCAACGGTTGGGTTCTTCGGTCTGAAATCCCTCAAGGAGGGCTTGATTGTGACCGTTTTCGCAGCAAAGCCGTCCCTTCTTGCCTGCTCCATCTCCTCGGAGGTGTATATTCCACTCAAGTCCTGTGGAAAAGCCTTCCTGAGAGCCATGGATTCAGCGCATTTGAGAAGCATGACATCGGGCATGGATGCCCAAAGGCCCGTTGGTCTGCCGTCATAGGTTTTGACGTAGGAGGAATAGAGGGCTGTGGCGCTCTGAGGCTGGGGAAAGTCGGTATTTATGACAGATATGGTGGCTGAAACGATTTTTTCCGCTTCGGCTGGGTCATATTCTTCGTGTGGAATAACATGCTTGGCGCCATGCTTGTCCTTGATGGTCAGTTTTGGATTCACTGAGCCACCGTATTTGCCACTCTTTGAGGCTATCAGTCTGAATCCGTCAATGGAGGTTTGGCTGACCACCGTCCTGCGACCCTGTTTGTCGGTGTAGGGAATGAAGAAAATCTGTTTGGATTCGATGTCAAGATTTCGCCTGCGAGCCAGACGATAGGCCACGATGGCTTCTTCTTCCGAGAGTCCCGAAAAGACGGTTTTCATGAAGATGTCTTTCAGTTCCCTGGGGATAGAGACGGAGCGTTCCGGGTCAATTTTTTGTAAATCCATGTCAGTTCTCCTGATCTTCGATGTTAATGCGCTCCAGAGCTGTCTTGTTGTAAAATTCCCAGCTGATGCCATGTTTGCACCCCACGCACCCGTAAGGGTTCAGGCTCGATTCCACCAGACGAGTCAACAGTATGGCCCTGGATCGAGCCTTGCAGGCCCGGCGAGTTATCCTGGCGATAGGACAGTCCTCGACAAGCGCATGCCTGTTGCGTTCCAGCCATTCAGAGGGGGTCATGATGTCTCCAATATTTTTTTGTAATAAGGTTAGAAGTCGGATTCTCCGTGGAGCCTCGCCTGTCCGACGCAGGGATACGGGAGCGGGAGAGGAGTCTATGCCGATTTTGTTCTGGGGGCCTGTCGGCGATTTCTCACTTCAAAAGCCCCTCCAGGAGACCGAACAGTGCTTTTGGGAAAGATGATGTTCCTGTCCGGCTCGTAGTTGTTGGAATAAAGAAAGAGATCTATGAAGTCATCTGTAACCCGTAATGTTCTCCTTCCACTTGTGGCGCAGACGTTGATCGCCTGCAGTTTTCCATCGTGAATCAGTTTGTAGACTGTGCGCACGGACACTCCGAGCTTTCTGGCGACTTCGGAAGTTTTTAGCATTGATTTACCCCCACATGAGCCACTCAGGCTCCACACCTAGCGCATGAGCAATTCTGGAAAGTGTCCCAGGACTGGGCGACGGCCCCGAATTGGAATCCAGGCTATTTTCCGCAGCCCTCCACATGGATATTTGCTGATGCTTGCATCCAATTCGGGCGGCGAAACGCCGGTCGCTTTCCGACGGCCTCCTGAACTTTTCCAGGCGCTTATAGAAAGACACTTATTCCCCTGTTGATAAAATATCTTGACAATGAAAATACGGTGTTGGATATTGCCAGGTATAAATTACATAACAGACTCCCCATACCCCTTTTGAAATTGAATGATGTAAGGTTTACATTACACACACGGAGGTGTCAAGTGAAAAGTTCAAACGATATCACTCAATTGCCGTGGGCAGAAATTATCAGTAAATACAGACATGAACATGAATCAGTCAGAAGTTTTTGTTCACGAATGGGACTTAACCACCACATTTTCCGTTCATGGGAAAAGGGAGAAAGACCGTCCATAAAAAGCCTGAACAAGATCAAGGATAATCTGAGTTTGTCTTATGAAGATTATAAGACGCTGGCCAGGCTTTGTCACAACATAGAGCCGACGGAGACTACTTATCAGTACGCACATGTCGAGAAAGACGGGCTTGACCCGACCGACCTGCCCTTTAGCTATTTCTGCAAGAGGCTTTTTTTCCTGAAAGGCAAGGATGAGTCGTTCGACGCATTCCTTGAGAGACTCGAGATATCCGCTCAGGAGTGGATAGAGTGGATGAAGGAGCCGCAACCTGATGTCAGGATGGACCGGTTATGGAACATCCTGACCCGCCTGGGCTTCGAACAGAGCGCAGTGTTGATCAGATGGCTACTGACGGATGGCGGGGAGGTCAAAGAGGTGGAGAGGGAAATAAGAAAGAGCAAGCGTCTCAAGTCGAGAGTCAATAACTGAATTACCAAAATTTTTAAGCCGGGGGAAAACAATGAGCATAAGCGCCGAATGTCCATGTTGCCGATCACTCAACAGCGTTGACAGAAATTCATGCACATCCTGCAATAAAAAAATCCCTGCCATGCACAGGAAGCTTTGGGCTCGTTTCAGGGCGGAGGGACACTCCAGAAAAGTCTTTCTCGGCGCTATTCCTCTGAGGGAAGCACGTGAAATTGAGCGCAAGCTTGTAATGGATTCAAAAGAACCGGCGCCCGGCTCTGGGATGACATGGTCACAGGTTGTGCGAAAATTCTTCCTCAAATTGTCCGCTGAGGACAGCTCCCAAAGCTACCAGAGGGATTCCAGGCGTTACTTGGACAGGATGACTGATTTCTGGGGCGACATCCCTATCACCAGGATTGACGCTAATCTGGTGAAGGAATTCAGGCTAAAACTGAGACAATCGGGACTCTCGCCCGCTAGTTGCGACAGACATCATGCAGCTGGCAAAGCAGCGTGGAACAATGCCGTTGATTTCCTGCCAAATCCGTTCTCCAAAGTAAAACTATACAATCCGGACAATACTGTAGAGAGGTTTCTGACTCCTGAACAGAGGACCAGGCTTCTGGAATGCGCCAGAAAAATCAATTCAACCCTTTTTGAGATTTTAGTGGTTTCCATGTCTACCGGGTTCAGAAAAAGCGAGGTTCTAAATCTTCGGCGAAGCCAGGTCAATTTTGAAACCGGAGTCATATCAATCCGGCAGAAAGGTAATTTATCCCACACATCATTCATGAACTCGACGTGTAGAAAGACTCTGGAGAGCATTGCCGAAAATGGGACGGATTATTTCTGGATAAGTAAGAGAGGCGACAAACCGTACGCTGTTGATTGGAGAAGACCCTGGAAAAGAGCCAAGGCAATGGCCGGGATACCGGAAGATTTCAGATGGCATGATTTGAGGCATGACGTTGCAACGGCCGTTTACCAGGCCACTCATGATCTGCATGCGGTCCAGCGGTTTCTTGGACACCGTCAAATCTCAACAACTCAGAGGTATGCTCATACCCTGCCGAGCTATCTCCAGCAGATTTCAGAGAAGATCGATTTGATGTGTCCTACTGGTGTCCCATCAGAAGAGAAAGAGTAATATTTATAGCCATTAACACCTACAAACCGCTTCCTTCTAATCCGTAGGTCACAGGTTCGAATCCTGTCGGGCGTGCCAAAGATATCAAAGGGTTACGTTGTAAAACGTAACCC
>CAZIVV010000023.1:0-12096 GCA_964542775.1 uncultured Desulfomonile sp. | reverse complement strand
GTTATCTGGCCGCAATATCCAACCAGGAGTTGAACTCCCAAAGCGGCAAGTATGTAATAGTTTATAGTGTAAAAAACACTTAACCATTCGGAAGCTATCAGATAAGGCAGAGCTAGTATCATCAGGAGCATGAAGATCATCTTGGCTTTGATGAACGGCGTCCTCCACCATTTCTGATCATCAAGATAAGACTCGAAATATTGCCCGCATGGAAGATAACTCATTGATCAGACCCTCTCTATCCTTTCCCAGCCCCACAGACCGTAAGGTTTGAAAAGCAGGAAGATTACCATAAAGATAAACGGCGCTATCTCTTTGATTCCACCAGGAAAATAGAAATCAAGGTAACCGCCGGTCAGATTTTGAAGTATCCCGATGGTTATTCCTCCCACAATTGCTCCAGGAATCGAATTGAGCCCCCCAAAAACTACAACTGGTAAGACCAGCAACCCTAAACTGCTAACTGAGTAATTCAGTCCGTTGATGTTTCCCAAGAGGGTCCCACCAACACCAGCAGACATGAATGCTATTGCCCAGGCCAAGGCGTATACAAATTTTGCGCTCACGCCCAACGACAGCGCTGCCATTTCATCGTCAGCGCAGGCCTGCATGGACAAACCCCATCTGGTGAACTTGAAAAAGCAGACGAAAAGTATCATCAAAACCATAGCGGCAACAAAACTCCAGAGGTACACCGAACCAACCGTTACTCCCAAAAGGACTATCGGTTCGATTGAGAAGATTCTCGGAAGAAAAACCTGAGTGTCAGTATCCCATATTATGAAGACCATGCCTTTGAAGAAGAAGGATAGCCCCACTGTCACCATGATGACGGCCAGTATGGGTTCACCAATCATTTTCCTCAGAAAGATGCGCTCCGTTAGCAACCCCATCAAAAGCCCCACAAACATGGTTCCAATTAGCGCCAGAACAAATGCCGTGTTCACAGGCATGAACGTGACGAATTTCTGATACAGGCCCAGACATACATAGCCACCAATCAAGGTCAGTTCGCCCATGGCAAGATTCAGAACCCCTGAGCACTTGTATATTAGCACCCACCCCAAAGCGACCAGAGCAAAGATTGAGCCCAGCATGACTCCCGTTACTACTAGCTGCAGAAAGAGGTCCATTATTTATTTCCTCCTTCCCTGACATCCTGTAACCTTATGTCAGCCTTGATTTCGCTGACCCGACCATCTTCGTAGGTTATGTTAGTCTCCATGTGTAACAGTTCCATGTCCGAATACAGAGCGTCGATTATGTCCTTGTAACGATTTTCAACAAAAGCGCGCCTGATTTTTCTGGTTCTGGTCAATTCATCGTCATCAGCGTCAAACTCTTTATAGAGATTGGCGAATCTTGTAATCTTGGCAGTTTCCGGCACAGATCGGTTCACATCGATCAATGACCTCATGACAAGATCATAAACCTGAGGGATCTGTGATAATTCGGTGTAGCTAGTGTAGTTGATTCCGTGATCCTCGGCCCATTTGCCTACCGTATTGTAATCAATGCATAAAATGGCTACAACGTAAGGCCGCTGATGCCCCACGATGAGGGCATCCTTAATGTATGGGCTAAATTTTAACCTCGCTTCCAGGAACTGAGGTGAAAATTTCCGATTATCGCGAAGGATCATAATGTCTTTGGACCGGTCGAATACAACCAAGTGACCATCCTCATCTATGAACCCTGTGTCACCGGAATAAAGCCACCCATCCTTCAAGGCCTTCAGCGTCTCCTCCGGCATCTTGTAATAGCCAACAAAAACGGAGGGGCTTTTTGAGAGTATCTCGTCATCGTTGCCAATTTTGATTTCCGTTTCAGGCAACGGCGTTCCAACGGTGTCAAATTTGATGTCACCGTCCCTGTGAACTACTGAAATGCCTGCAATCTCGGTTTGTCCATAAATCTGTTTCAGGTTGACACCAATGGCGTGGAAGAATCTGAAGTGGTCCGGTCCCATTGCAGCCCCACCTGTGTAGGCGTGACGGACCTTGCTGAGGCCCAAATGATCCCTTATTTTTCCAAATAAAGCCTTTTCAGCAAGAAATCTCAGGAATTTCCAGTGAATCGGGACAGGTTTTTTCTCAAATTTCAGTTCAGCCGTATGATACCCAATTTTCATACCCAGCTCGTAAATCCTGCGTTTTAGCCAGGATGCGTCCAGATGCTTGACCTGAACAGATCGGGTGAACTGTTCGTAGAGCCGTGGAGGGGCGAACATTACGTGAGGTCCGATTTCCCGGACATTTTCCTGGGAAACCTCTGGCTCTTCCGGAAAATTGATCGTGTAGCCTATCTGCAACCCGCAGGATATGGACATCATTTGCTCGCCAATCCATGCGAAAGGCAGGTAGGACACAAAATCGTCTGTAGGCGAACACGGGTCTACCCGCATCAGATTCTGCCCCATGGTGAGCATGTTGTAATGGGTCAACAGGGCGCCTTTGGGAAGTGAGGTTGTTCCTGATGTGTAGAAAAGCAGGCATACATCATCAGCTTTGCCTTTCTGGACGAGTCTGTCAAACAGGTCAGGCTCTGCGGCGGCTTTTTTGCGGCCAAGCTCCATGACCTCATCCAGGCTGATCAGCATGGGATCATCATAATGCCTCATGCCTTTGGGATCATCCCAGATAATTTTCTTGAGCCTCGGACAACTGTCTCTTATTGCCAGAGCCTTGTCGACCTCCTCCTGACCCTCTGCGACATAGAATTTGGAATCTGAGTGATCGACAATGTACCTGACTTCTTCCATGAGGCAATCCTGAAAGAGCCATACTCCAACTCCTCCGGCGCACATGGCGGCCATCTCAGTCCAGAGAGCTTCCGGGCGGTTGTCACCTATCATTATTACCTTGTCACCTTCGACAAGCCCCAGACTGACAAGCCCCAAAGCAATGTCTCGGACGTTGTCCAGGTATTTCTGCCAAGTTACCGGACACCAGATACCGAATTCCTTTTCTCTCATGGCCACCTTGGACTCGCCATATTTCTGGCATTGCCTGACCAGGAGTTTCGGTAAGGTAAGGTCCTTAGTGATTTCAATCTCGCTTTTAAAACCCTGATCACCTGCGGCTGACATATAAATCCTCCACCTCGCCGAGATATGCCTTGATAACTTCGGGACTCTCCTGAACCTGTTGTGGAGTGCCCTCAGCGATCTTTACACCAAAATTCAATGTCATAACCCTGTCAGACAAGTCCATGACAACACCCATGTCATGTTCGACCAAAACACATGTAACTTTCCATCGCTTGTCCTCGTTTATATCAACAATGAATCGGGCCATGTCCTCGGTTTCTTCAAGATTAAGACCTGCCAGCGGTTCATCGAGCAGGATTAGTTCAGGCTGCACAGCCAAGGCACGCGCCAACTCGATGCGCTTCTGTAAACCGTACGGTAGCATGCCGGTAATTTCATTGCGAACCGACTCAATCTCCAGGAGATCAATGATTTCTTCTTCTATGAACTTCCTGGCGCCAATCTCTTCCCGCGATGTCTTCCCCCAATAAAGGCATGAACTCAGCAAACCCGAGCTCAAATGAAGATGTCGACCAAGCCGTATGTTGTCCAAAACAGTCATCCCCCCAAAGAGCTCGATTTTCTGAAACGTCCTGGATAGTCCCATGGAGGCTCGCTTGTGAGGAGAAAACCTCGTAATGTCTACACCTTTCAGAAACAGTTGACCGGTTTTGGGATGATACAGACCGTTGATGCAGTTCATCATGCAGGTTTTACCCGCCCCGTTTGGCCCAATGATGGAGAATATCTCCCCCCTGTGGACCTCGAAACTTACATTTGTTAGAGCTGCGACACCGTGGAAGGACAGAAAGACATTCCTAGCCTCAAGTATGACATCCGACATTCAGCATCCCCTTTGCGTAGTTCACCCTTGAAGTTGAGCCACCAGAAGCCCTTTGGCGCTGCTTATGACAGGGCAAGACAACAGCCTCTACGTTTGATCAATAAATCAACGCATTTCCCCTAGCAGGACTTGTCATCCACCATCAAAAAACAGAGACTTCCAAATGTGTTAGTCCAGATTCTCCAGG
This sequence comes from uncultured Desulfomonile sp., assembly GCA_964542775.1. Taxonomy (GTDB): domain Bacteria; phylum Desulfobacterota; class Desulfomonilia; order Desulfomonilales; family Desulfomonilaceae; genus CAITZA01. The sequence continues at coordinate 8,037 of CAZIVV010000023.1, read as the reverse complement.
ATAGCTCATTCACCTCTTAAACACTTGTCAGAAAATTTGCCGCCCGTTGGCTGTCTCAAGAAACATCAAAACAAACAACGAGCGGAGCAAAATGTATTTTTCCAAGCGAACTGAAAGTGTAACCATTTTTCTGAGAAAGCCTCTGCATCCGTTTTAACTGTTCGAAACTGTGATGCGCGCCACCCAGAATTTATACTGAGCTGCAGATAGTCATATTGGATTAGATATTTCAAAATCGAGAAAGGCATGAACAAGTATGATCTTTATGAAACAGTGGTTGAAAAGTCAAGCCTAAAAGTGCTATACAAACTGTCGGGAAGAAAACCAGCATTTTGCGACACTGATTAACTGGAACACCTTCAATCGGTTTTGGTCTTGCAGATTAACTCCGGAGGATCTGGGAAGGCAGCGGGATCCAACCTCATTGCAGTTAATTCTCCATTCTGAATAATCGTCACTTTTTCATATATATTCGATCCGGAAAACAGATTCTTCGACATTTTGATTTTATAGGGCTCAGCGCTGGCAGAGGGTATGGTCAACAGTGCTATTTAAACTGGTTTATTTTTAGATCATGCCGTATGCCGGAGCCATCAAATAAAAGTCTGGAGGGCAGAGATCATGGCTGGAAAGGAGTCTCTTCTTAGAGACCTTGCCGATGGAATAATGACTTTGACCATCAATAGGCCTGAGTCACTCAACTGCTTCGACATGTCGTTGCTGACTTTGTTCAACACAGCGCTGGAGGAGATCGAGTTCGACAAGTCAGCGCGGGTAGTAGTGATAACCGGGTCAGTCGAAGGCAAGAACGCCTTTAGCACCGGAGCGGATCTCAAGGAACGGGCTGGTATGTCTCCTGACGAGGTCCGGCATTATATTCAGACTATCCGGAACCTCTTCTCGCGGGTAGAGGAGCTTCCAAAACCGGTCATTGCAGCAGTCAATGGGTATGCGTTTGGAGGTGGCCTTGAACTGGCTCTGGCTTGTGACATCCGACTGGCATCCAGGACCGCGGTGGTTGGTCTTACGGAGACAAGTCTTGCCGTAATTCCAGGAGCAGGCGGAACTCAAAGGTTACCACGCGTTGTCGGAGTAGCCAGGGCAAAGGATATGATTCTCAGGGCAAGACGAATCACTGCCGATCTGGGTCTGGAATATGGCCTGTTCACCGAGGTAGTCGAACCGGAAAAACTCCTGACAAGGGCCAAGGAAATTGCCTTGGAGATAGCAGCAAATGGTCCAGTTGCCCTGGCCCAGGCGAAATATGCCATTGGCAAGGGATCTGAAGTGAGCCTTCCAGTGGGGTTGGCCATTGAGTCCAACGCGTACGCCGTAACGATTCCAACGAAGGATAGAACTGAGGGTCTGACTGCTTTTAGGGAAAAGCGTAAACCCATATATTCCGGAGAATAGCAGGAGGTCTGTTTGATGAGCGCTTTCGAATTGAATTACCCCAGGAAAGTTCAGGTTAACGACATTTCTATTCGTGACGGTTTCCAGCATGAAGAGATCTGGATCCCAACGGAGGCAAAGCTATTCTACCTCGAGGAATTGATTCTGTGTGGGATCAAACACCTTGAGGTAACTAACCTGGGTAATCCATCGAGTATGCCCCAGTTCAAGGATGCCGATGAATTGCTTAAAAAACTGAGAAATTCAAAGAAATTGTCCAAGGCTGGCATAAACTGGGATGATATTACTCTGACTGCGATTACCATCCGTGAAAAAGCTGTAGATCGGGCAGTGGCAGCCAGGAAAGAAGGATGGGGTCCAGACCGCATTCTGATGATGGTGTCTACAGATGAGGAACACCACTTTGCCAATTCAGGAACGACCCTTCCAGCCTACTGGGAAGAAGCCAAGAGATGTATCGAAAAGGCGAAGGATGTTGGCATAAAAATGAATGGCACAGTTTCCACGATATGGGGCTCACCGATATCTGGCCCAACACGCCTGGAGGAAGCTGTTGAGTTTTCCAAACGGTGGATAGAAATCGGAGCCTACGACATCGAACACGCTGACCATGATGGCAGCGCTCCTCCAGATCAGGTTTATAAATATTTTTCGTTGGTTATGGAAGCCATGCCTGATCCTGCACTCCACATAGCCCATTTCCATGTCACTCGCGGCTGGGGCACAGCCAATTGCCTGGCAGCGCTGCAGGCCGGCATACAGATATTCGAAGCTACCTTGGGGGGCTTAGGAGGCCAGCCTGCGAATTTTATGGACAGGGTTCCAGTTGCAGGAACCGGAGCCTACTACTACCGTGATCCAAACGTGGTCGGGCTTCAATGCATCGAAGACATGGTTGTAATGATGGACGAAATGGGCATTCAGACAGGCATAGATGTAGATCGACTTCTGGATCTGGGCGGCATGATGGAAAAGACGATCGGCAGGCGGCTCAGGTCAGAGTCGATCCTGAATCGACGTATCCCCAAGCAACCCAGAGAAGAATACAAACGAAAAGGGCTTGCCGAACTAAAAGCGCGCCTCGGAGAGGCTCCTGGCCAGAAGATCCCGTCGGATTGGGGCGATAAGGCCAACCCTGTCGTGAGGTAGCTGTTAGGGATGGTCCCGCGCACTTTCTGGCGCCAAAAGGTTGGGCCACACTGGCCCTTCCTTCTGTCTCATTCACCAGCCGGACTGCCTGAAGGCCGGTTTCTTGAGCATTCCCGGTTACAGCCGTTAAGTTCAGGAGGTTAGAGGATGAACCCACTTTGGACACCTTCACCAGAGCGTGTCAGTAATTCCAACATAAAGCATTTCATAGACGTGGTTAACAGATCTTTCGTTTTGGGCATATCCAACTATCACGAGTTGTATCAATGGTCTATAGACCACCGGGAAGACTTCTGGAAAACCCTTTGGGATTTCGCTGGAATCGTGTCCTCAAAGGGTTGTGACAAGGTTCTCGATGACAGGCCTGGAATGCTCGGGAGCAGATGGTTCGTAGGTTCCAAAATTAATTTTGCCGAGAATCTACTGCGTTTCCGGGATGATCACACCGCCATCGTCTTCAAGGGTGAAGGACAGCCAACAACGCGCATTAGTTATGCTGAGCTATACGATCAGGTTGCAAGATTGGCGGATTCACTAAAAAAGGCCGGGGTCAAAATGGGCGACAGGGTAGCGGGCTATGTCCCCAACATGACCGAGACTATCGTAGCCATGCTAGCCGTGACAAGCATTGGCGCCATCTGGTCTTCATGCTCTCCAGACTTCGGTGTAAAGGGTGTCATGGACAGATTCGGTCAGATAGAACCGAAAATTCTTTTTACTGCAAATGGATATTTCTACAATGGAAAGTCCCATGATTCGATGTCTAAGATTGCTGAGGTCGTCGATCAGGCCCCTTGTATAGAAAAAGTTGTAGTCATACCGTACACCGAAAAAAATCCTGATATCTCAGGAATCCGCAACAGCGTTTTGTACCAGGATTTCATATCCCGGGAATCAGGACTCGAACTCGAGTTTGTACAGACTCCTTTCGATCACCCCATTTACATCATGTACTCCTCTGGAACAACCGGGCTGCCCAAATGCATGGTTCACGGCGCCGGAGGAACCCTCATACAGCATCTCAAGGAGCATCTCCTGCATTGCGATCTCAAGCGCGAGGACAAGATCTACTATTTCACAACCTGTGGGTGGATGATGTGGAACTGGTTAGTAAGCGCGCTGGCCATAGGCGCTACCGTCCTCCTTTATGATGGATCTCCATTCTATCCCGATGCAGGGGCAATATTCAAATTTGCTGAAGAAGAGGGAATGACAATTTTTGGCACTAGCGCCAGATACATAGCCGGAATCGAAAAAGCCGGACTCAAGCCTCAAGAACAATTCAACCTTTCCGGGTTAAGATTGATGTGTTCGACCGGCTCGCCGCTTTCAGAAGATAGCTTCAGATATGTGTACCGCGACATCAAGCAGGACATACAGCTAGCCTCCATCTCGGGTGGAACCGACATTGTTTCCTGTTTTGCACTTGGCTGCCCTATCCTGCCCGTGCATGAAGGTGAACTGCAATGCAGGGGGCTGGGAATGAAAGTTCTTGCTTTTGACGGGCTCGGAAATAGTGTCACGAGGGAACAGGGGGAATTGGTATGCGCTTTATCTTTCCCCAGCATGCCAATATATTTCTGGAATGATCCCGATAACTCCAAATACACGGACGCATATTTTTCCGTTTTCCCGGGGATATGGCGTCATGGAGATTATGTAGAAATAACCGGAAATGGAGGAGTCAAGATCTATGGGCGTTCCGATGCTACCCTTAACCCCTCGGGAGTTCGAATAGGGACTGCAGAGATTTACAGACAGGTGGAGTCGTTCGAGGAAATCTCCGACAGTATCGTCGTTGGGCAAGACTGGGACAATGACGTCAGAGTGCTCCTGTTCGTAAAAACCGCCCCTAACTGTGTGCTCGATGACATCCTGAAAAACCGGATAAAGAAGGCCATCAGGGACAATACGACTCCGCGTCATGTGCCTGCGCTCATTTTGCCTATCGCAGACATCCCCATAACTCTGAATGGAAAGAAAGTTGAACTCGCCGTAAGAAACGTGATTGAAGGCAAACCCGTGACTAACAAGGATGCTTTGGCCAATCCTGAAGCTCTGGATTACTATGCAAATATTCCGGAATTAAAGGCATAGCTCTGAAATTGACAGCGCGCTAACAGGCGGTGCGGGACAGTTTCAGATGGGGCTTGCCCGCACCTGCTGAAATCAACAAAAAAGCCTGCCCATCTTTAGAAGGGCAGGCCACATTTTTTATCTGGTGGAGCTGGACGGGATCGAACCGACGACCTCTTGAATGCCATTCAAGCGCTCTCCCAACTGAGCTACAGCCCCGTGATCAGATCTATATACAATTCTTTTGCAGTCCTTGTCAATATTTTTGATCAGCCGTCTATGTTGAGCGTGAAACCTAAAATCTCGCCAGGATCTGTTATGCGTAATATATGTATCGGAGGCTCATTTTTGATCTCACCCTCTTTCACGCGTCTCATTACATCTTCCAGGTCTTCCACCCTGATTGGCGATTTGGTCTTCAGGTCCTCAAGTTCATTGATTTTTCTCATGCACAGGAATACATACAGCATGTCACCTGCATTTTTGGGATCGTATACAAAACCATTTTTGCCTAATGGTATGGTTACCGGATCGTGAGCGACAGCTTTTCCTGAATCTCTCATCAACGGTTCCGGGTTCTGATTGCGTTTGCTCTTTTTCAGAGCAGCGGGGTAAAGCATCGCGACGCCCTTGGCCCCCTTGCGAAATACATAAAGATACCCATTCACGTTGGTTTCAAAACGAAGCTTGTATTCGTCGCCCTTCTTAAAAACTACCCCCAGATTTTCCGGATCACCGAATTCCTTGGCCCCTTTACTCTTGACAGAAATCTTGCTGCTTACACCTATAATTGGATTAGGAATTACAATCTTGTCACCAGGGTTTAGAATAGCTGTAGAGGACAGTTTGTTGTATGCGGCCAGACCCGACGCCATACCAGCGCTTCCCATCATGCTCTCGGCTATTGATTCAATGGTCTCGCCTTCCTTGACGGTTACCGTTATGGTTTCAGGATCATTGCCATCCTTCTTCGGGCTCTGCAATGACGACCACGGAAAGGAATTGAAATAGTCACCTTTCATGGTCAGAGGCGGCTTGACCTCCTCTATTGGAGGCAACGGCGGTGGTTCGTCTTTCTTTTGAAAGTACGCGCACCCCGACATAATTCCTATTGTGAAGACTCCCAACATGATTAAGAAGGATCGCTTCATATCATCCTCCCGACAAGACGATTAAAATTATTTCAATGTGGGCGCGCTATTGGAAGTGGCGATGATGTTACACCCGACCCCGCCCGATTTTCGCCCTTGGCTGGAGTTGTCTCCTGAAACCCGCGCCATTTGTTGACCATCGCGTTAACCTGCTCTTTGGCGGACTCTGGCGCGTAGTCCATAGCTTTGAGCGAGAGACTCTCCATTGGTCCGATCAGGCTGGAACTCTTGATCGGAGCCCACTCCGGCGCTGTTACAACCATAAGCTGAACCAGCGATGCCACTATCACAAAGCCTGCAGACGCGCCCATCAGGGCCCCCATTACCCTGTCGAGCCAACCCAAATGCGTTATATCAATCAAGGCGTCCAACAGTTTTCGGATCAATACAAAAACGGCCTGAACCATCACAAATAAGACCAGCATGGATATGATCATCGCTATTTGGGGGTTTAACGATGAAATCTTGTATATGTAGACCTGCACTTCAGGATAGTATTTGCCGGCGACTATAAAACCCGCAACCAGGCCGGTAAGCGCTGTCAGCGACCGCATGAATCCCTTCCACAGACCCAGTATTACCGATATCAACACCGTTGTGATTATAAAAAGATCGATCGGATTGTAGGCATCGATAAAGTTCATTAGCCCCTCGACAATTAGCTTGCGTCACCCTTGACAGGCCTGCAATGCGCAAACCATGTCTATTACGCACTTACATTTTTGTCAAGTAAAAACAGAATGTTTTATTATATACATAATGTGATAGTTTAAGTTTATCGTGTTTTTTTATCTCTGCGTATTCGTCAGACGGGCCCAAATCAGTTCTTTCAGGACTGCCTGGAATGGCGGGCTCAGAAGTCATTGACCTCTCCGTTGTCATCACTGCTTGTCAGTGGTGGTCTCCCCAGTGGATTGTAGCTGTCTCAAAGAGACGATCTTCTGCTGTATACTGTTTTTCAGTTTCTCATCCTTGAGATGAGTTGTGGCGTTTTCATAATCTTCAATAGCTTTTGAGTAATCCTTTTTAGAAACGTAAATGAGCGCTCTGTTCTCGTAGAAAGCGGGATTGGCCGGATCAAGGCTTATGGCCTTGGAATAGTCTTTAAGAGCCAGGTCCAACTCCCCTGTTTCGTGATAAACCAATCCTCGATTGTTGAAGCCGACCGAATCGGCAGGGTTCAGTTCCAGAGCCTTTGCGTAATCACTCAACGCCTTCTCCGGTTGTTTGGTTTTGTAAAGGGTGTCAGCTCTAATTCTGAAAAGTTCGCCCCTCTGTGGATCTCTTTCCAGGGCCATGTTGAAGTCATCCAGCGCTTTCTGATACTGCCCGGTCTTGTAATGGGTCAGACCACGATCCCTCACAATCTGAATATTTTCAGGATCTAGATTGAAAGCTGAATTCCAGGCCTTGAGGGCATTTTTTAAATTTCCTTCCCGATAATTCTCGAGCCCCACAAGATAAAGTTCCTGAGCGTAGGCCTTGCGCAGCGAGTTGATTTTTGCTTCGATGACAGACTGATCTCCCTTTTTGCCCTCTAGTCCGGATACTTTCACGTAAGACTCCAGGGCCTTCTCATAATTCTTCTGCGCCTCATAAATCTCACCCATGGCAATGAAAGCCTTGGAGTTGTTTCTGTTAAGGGACACCGCCTCTCTCAGGTTGATCAGCGCCTTTTCGTAATCCTTTTGTTGCTGATGGATCAAACCCAGAGTTGTGTATATAATAGCGTCCTTCTTTTTCATTTTTGCGCAGGCTTCAAGGTCAGCGCGCGCTCCGTTTGCGTCACCACTGCGGAATCGCGCTACTCCACGATTTACCTGCGCATAGTAGTAATCGGGCTTTAGTTGAAGAGCCTTCGAATAGTCGGCTATCGCCTTCTCATATTGTCCCTGCCTCTTGTAAGCGACACCACGATTGTTAAGAGCAAGGTGGTCGGTCGGATCAACTTCCAGAGATCTGGTGAACTGCTCAATGGCGTAGTCAAGATTCCCCTGCTGTAAGGCATCAACCCCCTGATTATAAAATTGTACACTCTCCTCTTGAGCGACCACATTGCCACTGAGAATACATAGAAGTAATAGGATAATAGAAACTATTTTGCTCATCTGGTTTAGGTTCCTTCGCTTTTTTATATTTGAGGATGCTCGTAATCGTTTTTATTTGAAGTGATTCCATATAACTATGAGTAAAAACCCAATGTGTTTTTGACTTATATTTAAGTTTGCCACAAATACATCATTAATTC
>CAZIVV010000022.1:0-3724 GCA_964542775.1 uncultured Desulfomonile sp. | reverse complement strand
TTCCCCAGGTGACTATAGCTTCCAAATACATAACGACGGACTGTCCTGAACACCGCAAACTGACAACTCACAAAAACCAGGGCCAGCAATGCGACGACTATGTAAAATGAGGTCATGAGATAATTTCCGCTTCATTCATTTATCTAAATATATATTACATCCGTCAAATAATGGTAAGGCCTTGGGCCAGTATTGTGACAGGTGACACACAATCCTTGGGCCTGAACTGATCGCCCAATTTGGACATGTGGGAAAAAACAGGCCGCAGCGCGACAATTTTTCTCAAGGATATTGACACCAGAATAAGGGGCATGCTAATAATATCTGGATATGGGGATGTAGCTCAGCGGGAGAGCACCGCGTTCGCAACGCGGGGGTCGAGGGTTCAAATCCCTTCATCTCCACCAACAAAATCAATAGCTTATAAGGCTTCGGTATCACCGGGGCCTTTTGTTTTTCCAGAATAAACCCATTTTGCTGACAAGAATGCTGATAAACCGTTTCCGAAACAGCAAGTTGGGGCTTTCCAGGTGATTGATTGGATTTCAGGTTCGCTCATTTTTGCCTGTTTTATTCCTCCTCAAATTCCGCATGCCTAAACTTCATCGTATTGCAATTCTCCCTGACCGCTCTTTGAACATGCTCTTCAAACCCTTCTCTGTCATAGGCGGAAATTTCTAATGTCACGGTGACTTCCGAATGATACTTGCCCTTGAGCAATGAGATTATCTCATTCGCTATGTTTGAGGCTTCAAGCCCCATTTTTTCGGGCTGGAGGTCAACAGTTGCGAAGAATCGATTCATGAGCGAGGCTTGCTGAGGTCTGGGAACTGGACGGTCTACTATTGCGGCGCCGGTTGACCCGGAATCTTTAGCGCTTTCTCTACCGTCAGGCACACCAGTCGGAGGTATGGCAGGCGGCGCCAGTTCAGCAAGTTTTTTTCTGGCGAAGTCGGCTTTAACGATCAGGCAATCAGGATTGCATGACACAATTTCATTTATTTTTAACTGGCTATAGGTTTCACCATCCTTTGAGACGGCAAGTCCGAACAGACCTTCCTGGACACCCCTGTTGACGCAGTCCTGCAGGGTGCTGATGTCCTGAAGACGCGGCAGGTAATTGTAACGGCCAAAGTCTTCCCACAGGTGTCTTACAGTAATATCATTCACTCCATCCTGAGCCCAGTGCCACGTGTTCAATGTTGTGACAAGATGACCCGGGGCCCATTGCGTTATCAGTTCCTCATTATCCTTGAGGACATTCATTATATTCTGGCCGAGTGTCGCCGATGAGCTTGAAAGGTGTCGTTCCTGCCAGATAATATCGGTGAGTCCTCCTCTGGGTTTTGTTTCCTGAATTGGAATCAGCAGCCACTTGTAAGTCTCACGAATGATGGCGACCAGTTTCTTTTCAGAATTGTCCCTGCTCGATGTCGCCTCACGTATCTGGCTTTGGTCAAGATTCAGGATGTCCTTGTCGTCCAGTATGGAACCCCAGGCCAGGTAACGTCTGCACTCATCGAAAAGGGTAGGCTTCATATCCTCATCACATGCCAGAAAGATGAGCCGGTTCCTGTATTGACGTGGCTGGTTTCCCCTATTATCCAGTGTTTCCCTGGCAATCGCCATTGCGCCGGTATTCTTGCCGTCACGTCTATGCGGTCCTATCGGCTCAATCACCACCAGTCTCAGTTCAGTATCGTCAGGGATGTCACCATTATTTGTAAACACATGGGTTCCCTTGAAACTATTCGGCTTGAGGGCCGTTTTAATTCTGGCGTCAATTTCAGAAAACATCCTGTATTGTTCGACCCGTTGTGAGCGTTCCTCCATCTCGCGACGCAGGTTCGGTCTCGTGTCGTACCAATACCTACCCTTGCCGGTATATAAATGGTGCAACTGGTCGGACATCCTTTTGAGGGCATCGTCGTAAATCCCTGGAGATTGGCCTGCCTGAGCGCATCCAAGTCTGATGTTCTGCTCCCCGATACCCCTGACGGTCTGGCTTGCGACACTGGGAGCGCTACCGAGGAAGACTGTTCTTGCAACCCGTCTGCAAGCCTGAAAAGCGCCTAGCCGTGTATTCTTGTCATCGAGCACGGCGGGCATGGCTTTAGGGGCGTCAACCTCACGTTCGACAATCGGTTCCCAGCCGGCGGGAAGATAACGTATAAGCTCATTTGAAATCTGCGGGTCATATAACGGTATTGAACCGGGGGTTATCATGGAATCCTGATTGTTGTCGGTCCAGAGCCGGTGAATGACCAGGGCCATTAGTCTCAGGACGCCTCGGGTGCGCTGGAACCTCTCCAGAGAGGACCAGTCATTGTATAACCGGTCAAAAACTTCGGGGTGTATCGGATAAGCGTCCTTGAGCCGTTCAAAATAGCTGTGTTCTCTAGTCTCCGGAGGGAAATCACTTGCGTTGTTGGCGTAAAGCGCAAAGAACCCGCTGCATACCTCGTCACGGGCCTGTTCATTTTTTATGCCACTGAAAAGGCGGCGGCGAACTATTTCGAAACTCTCCTCAGTCGCTACGGGCTTCCATATAGCCTCAAGCCGACCAAAAATCTTTTCTATGCTTTCAAGAGCAATTTTACCCCGCGCTCCTCCCAGTTCTATGAGGGATTCAGGCAAAGAAGCGAGTATTGTTACGGGCGCTGTTGTGTTTGCCGCCTCGGTCAGCGCCTGCATGAACGACATATTGGAATCAAACGTGCCGCCCGGATATGACTTGTTCTCCTCGAACTGCCTCAAATATGCCACTGTCTCATCCATGAGGATTACACAGGGCGCATATCTCTCAAAAAGTTGAGCCAGCGCTATCTTACCCGGCGATGAGCCTGACAGATCCGACTCCGCTATCATGCCGTAGCCTTCAGCGCCACCAAGCATCCAGGCAAGCTCACCCCACATGGTGTTTATCGTTATGCCATCACGTTTCCTTGGAGCGGCAGGCCCAAGGGCGTGTCCGTCCAGCACGGCCACGTTTGCCTTCGGAAGCTCATTTACTCCCGCTTCATCAAGAATATTAGGAACTCCACAGAGGTCTTTGGTGGATGTCAGCCCCCTTGCGAGGTGGTAGGCTGCAAGCATGGCGTGAGTCTTGCCGCCGCCAAACGCTGTTTTTAGTTGAATGACCGGGTCGCCGCCCTGGCAGGACAGACGTCTGATGACGCTGCGCAAGAGTAATCGCATACCCTCGGTAATGAACGTGCGCTCAAAAAACTGTCTCGGGTCCTGATATTCCGGGGTCGCTATTCCGGCGGATACCTTGCTCAGGTCCGCTGCGAATTCCGCTTCCTGGAAGTTTCCCAGCAGTATGTCTTCATGAGGTGTGACAATTGTTCGCCAGGGTATGTTTTGCATGATTTTCCTCGATATTTATATTGAGCAATTATTTCACGGGATTGTCGGAGACCTTTTTTGATCTCGGATGCTACGGTATTCGATTGTTCGCAGTAGATCCGGCCTCCGCGCCGGATGATTCCTTTTTCCTAACAAATACCTGCCGTTTATTGTTGCCTTATCGCGGCCGTATGGTCTGTTAAACCGTCTCTAGTCAAATGTTTGTTCCAAAGATAACGATGAGTGATGTCATTCGCCATTTTTAATAATCCGGACCAGACGCGGCGATTATATTAATACTCCGGCACTCGAGCCACGATTATTTAAATACTCCTGCGTGAGTGGCACAATCTCGCAAAATACTCCAGCGCGGAGG
>CAZIVV010000021.1:0-24974 GCA_964542775.1 uncultured Desulfomonile sp. | reverse complement strand
TATAATTCCAAATGTGGTTCCACAGTTCGAGTTCGGTGGGGCCTAATAAAAGGAGGATTTGGGTATGGTTAAGAAAATGATCGTTCTTTTAGGCGCGGTAGCTATGATTATAACCGCGGTGGCCGTTGCCGGAGCTCAAGTATCTGGTATGCCTGTTTGCGCTAACACCGGTGATATGATCATGATACCGATGAAAGTAAAGACAAGCTACACCAAGGACACCAAGGGTACGGCTGGCGGCGACAGCACTCTGATGCTGGGTGGTTGTGAGCAATATACAGCTGGTTTTCGTCCCTGGGGCGTATGGAAGGGCACAACCATAACTGAAAAAGTTCAGGTTATCCCCCCGAAGGCCGTTGCTCCCGCTTTTGGTGGACCAGTCGCTTGGGGCGCTCCTCCAGTGCTTCCGCCTAACTCAAAGCTCGTCAGCAATGTCGAGAAGTATCAGGTCAACTCACCGGGTTGCAATCCTTGTGTGACTCCTGGTCTGTCCTACGAAATGGTTAAGAAACAGCAGGTCAAATAAGGCCTTTCTATACAAGCAGAAAAAACCGGGATATCCCGGTTTTTTTTGTTCTGCCATTTTGTAAAGCCCACCCCGCGACTGTTCCCAGCTCGTTACTCTCACAACGGGCTGCAGGGACACCTGCTGTGATGTCTGACCTGCCGGCGTAGAGGGTGTTTCCGGATAACCCACACATTTAATCCAGCATTGGCGTCACTACACAAATTCGGTGTTGCCAAGGAAACGATCAACGCGTAATCTAAGGACAACCATGATTAAAACCAGCGGTGAGGTTTAACTTGTCAGAAAAACAATATGTGCTCATTTTGGACTACGGATCCCAATACACTCAGCTAATTGCACGGCGAATCCGGGAGGCTGGCGTTTATTCAGAAATACATCCATTCAACAAGGCTAGTGAGACGATAGGGAAGAATCGTCCTGCAGCGATAGTAATGTCCGGTGGACCGGCCAGCGTTTATGATCCGGACGCCCCGAAGATGGATGCCACAATCCTGGAGCTTGGCCTGCCGGTTCTCGGGATATGTTACGGCCTACAGGCGTTGTCACATTGTTTGGGTGGAGCAGTTGAGCCGGCCTCTGAACGTGAGTACGGTCGCGCCAATCTGACAGGTATTGATTCCACCTCATTGCTTTTGACCGGTCTGACAGAGGGAACACAGGTATGGATGAGTCACGGAGACAAAGTCATTGATCTGCCGGAGGGTTTCCGCACAACTGCAAAAACGTCCGACACAGACTTTGCTGTAATTGAAAACGCCAGCAAAAATATTTACGGAGTTCAGTTTCATCCGGAAGTGGCTCACACCCCACAAGGTAAGATGATAATTCACAACTTTCTATTCAACATTTCAAAGCTCGAGCCCAGCTGGTCCATGGCTTCGTTTATTGAATCTACAGTACAGGAAATTCGTGACAAGGTAGGGGAAGCGCATGTTGTAGCAGCTCTTTCAGGAGGAGTGGATTCTTCCGTGATGGTTGCCCTTTTGCACAGGGCCATCGGGACTCAGCTGCATCCGATATTTGTCAATAATGGTCTCTTACGAAAAGGCGAAGCAAAAGAGGTCAGAGAAATATTTATCGATCATTTGGGCATAGAAGTGGATTACGTGGACGCTGCCGATCGCTTTCTTGCTAAATTGGCTGGGGTTACTGATCCGGAAGCCAAGAGGAAGATTATTGGAGAGGAATTTATAAGGATTTTCGAAGAAGAGTCAGCCAGATTCGGGAATGTGAAATTTCTGGCTCAGGGCACACTGTATCCCGACGTTATTGAAAGCGTTTCTTTCAGGGGTGGTCCCTCTGTTACAATAAAGAGTCACCACAATGTAGGTGGATTACCCGAGAGAATGCATCTCAATCTGGTTGAGCCATTGCGGGAGCTTTTTAAGGATGAAGTCAGAGAACTTGGATTAGCCTTGGGGTTGCCAGAGGTAATGATATGGAGACATCCGTTTCCAGGCCCCGGACTGGCGGTAAGGATAATCGGAGACGTAACGCCTCAGAGAGTCACTTTGCTACAGGAAGCTGATGCTATTGCCATTTCCGAAATCAGGAACGCTGGCCTGTATCGGGCAATCTGGCAGGCTTTTGTTGTGCTTTTGCCTGTCAAATCAGTCGGAGTAATGGGCGATGAACGAACCTACGAGCATGTGGCGGCTTTGCGCGCAGTCGAATCAACCGACGGGATGACAGCCGACTGGTTCAGGATGCCTCACGACGTGCTGGCAACCATTTCGAATAGAATCATCAATGAGGTCAGGGGTATTAACCGAATGGTCTATGACATATCATCCAAGCCACCGAGCACCATTGAGTGGGAATAGGAACCTGCTCCATACTTATAACCCTTTAGCTTCAAGTTTCAGGAGCAACATTGAAATTAGACGAGTCCGTTGCTCCTGAAAGATTTCTTCCCCCAACGTTGCAGGCATTTTTCAAGCAGCCGGATTTGTTCAGGAGACAGTTTTTCAATCATTCGCCGGATTTGCTCAAATCTTGGGTCCTCTTTGAGTTGTCCGTAGGGCCTTGACCCTGCCTGGGACTCTTTGAACTCAAGCGAAGTCATCACGCTTCTCCTCAAAGTCATCTCGAAAATAAAATTCATTTTGCTTCCGCTCTTAATTCAAAGCGCTGGACCTGTCAACTGAAAACCCGACATGATAGTTTACAGGAAACTTTCATGGACGTCTGGTGCGCACAAAAATCTTGCATGTTGGCTATCCAATGGCGCAACTGCATGTTTGTGGCAACAAAATTAACGTTTATCAATGTGATTGTTCAAGACACTGCTGAATGACAGGATTTTTCATGTAGTCAGGCTAAAGAAGTAAGATCATTTTCGGCGCCAATGACTACCGTGAAATAGTTGTCCAATGGTATCCGGAATGGACGCGTAAACGCGCTTATGCTCTTTATGACAGATCTTAAGGCGATAGTGGGCCATATAGGGGAATTTCTGACGTCGGTAATCCAATTGTGAGCTATACATCTACATGTAATAGTGACGTATGTATAACGTGAAAATAGCTCACAACTCTATGTCTCTTCTTGACTCTAATTGTCAGCTTAATTTCCAATCCGTTTAGTAGAAAAAAGAAGACCGTCTCCGGGAAAGTATCAAGGGGGGGGAGTCATGATACAAATAGAAGACGGCCTCACAACTTTAGATTAACGAGGGATACTAAAAATGTCAACTCGTATGTCGAAAAAAGTTGGAGCGGTAGTAAAAGTTAGAAATATTGGACTGTTATAAACATAACTACGTCATGATGCGGCCCCAAAGTATCATTTAATGGTCCCAATTCAGCAGTAATTAGCGTGCCTGCTGTTTTTCCTAAGTTGTTATATAGGCTACTTTGTAGTAATGTTCATTATTTAATTTGATTATTTCGGTGAGTAAGGTCGATTATTCCAGATTAACGAATTGAAAAACATCAGAGTCTCAATTTGAATGGGGTAAACATGTCGAAGAAGCATTCTATTGCGGTTATTGGGGGAGACGGAACAGGCCCGGAGGTCATAAGTGAAGGCATCAAGGTTCTAGAGGTCGCGGCCGGAAAGTTTGGGTTTGGTCTTGACTTTCATCATTATGACATAGGTGGAGAGAGGTATCTCCAGACAGGAGAGATACTACCGGATTCGGTATTGGACGAACTCAGGAAACATGACGCCATATATTTGGGAGCGATTGGACATCCATCGGTAACCCCGGGAGTGCTGGAGAAAGGCATTCTTCTACGTATGCGCTTTGAACTGGACCAATACGTAAATTTGAGGCCAGTGAAGCTCTATCCCAATGTGGAGACCCCACTGAAGAATAAAACGCCTCAGGACATAGATTTCGTAGTAGTCAGGGAGAACACTGAGGGCTTCTACGTAGGTTCAGGTGGCTTTTTCAAGAAAAATACCCTGGATGAAGTAGCAATTCAGGAGTCGATAAACACACGAAAGGGAGTCGAAAGGCTTCTGCGCTATTCATTTGAGCTGGCCAGATCGAGAGGATCCAGAAAAAAACTAACCCTTTGTGGAAAGACAAACGTGCTTACCTATGCCTGGGATTTGTGGATGAGAACTTTTAACGAGTTGTCTACTCAATACCCGGATGTAGAAACGGATTATGCTCATGTTGACGCAATTTGCATGTGGTTCGTAAAAAATCCGGAATGGTTTGATGTTATTGCGACCGACAACATGTTTGGAGACATAATAACTGACCTCGGAGCGATGATACAGGGCGGTATGGGCATAGCTGCGGGTGGAAACATAAACCCTGAGGGTGTGTCCATGTTTGAGCCAATCGGTGGTTCAGCCCCAAAGTATACGGGTAAGAACGTGATTAACCCCTTGGCATGCATTCTGGCTGGCGGCTTAATGCTTGAAACGTTGGGTGAAACCGAAGCCTCCAGGGCTATCGAACAGTCTGTTTCGGACACATTGTCCAAAGATATCAAAAGGCTTGAGGCTGGCCAAATGGGGCACAGCACCACCGAGGTGGGAGATCTGGTTTGCAACAAGCTGACCTAGGGGTCTGAATTCAGTTTCTAACTGGGCAAACCCTTACAATAGGCCTATTAGGCGTGTCATTCATGCAGTCTACGTTACGCCTCGGTGACACGCCTGATTTCGGAAATACATGGAGAACACACAAAAACCGAAACTTAGATTGCTACCGTTTGGGGGGTTGGGCGAGATAGGCCTGAATATGATGGTAGTCTCGTGGGGGAAAGACGCGTTCATCATAGACTGTGGCCTTATGTTTCCGGACGATTCCATGCCAGGGGTTGATTTTGTAATACCGGACCTGGACTGGCTGCTCGAATTTGAGTGGAACATCCTTGGAATTGTATTGACCCATGCCCATGAAGACCACATTGGGGCTCTGCCCTTTGTGCTTAAGAAGGCGCAGGTTCCTCTTTTTGCTACTGCGCTTACAATGGGGTTCATAGAATATAAACTCCAGGAATATGACCTCATAGACTCTTCTTTCAGGACGGTAATTTCTCCGGAACATCCTTTAAAGCTTGGACCGTTTGAAATTGAGTGTCTGCGTATGTGCCACTCGGTGCCCGACGCGATAGGGCTGGCCATTCATACTCCAGAGGGAGTCATCATACATTCCGGGGATTTTAAACTGGATCCGGCGCCTATTGATGGAAGACTTTCAGATGTTGAGAAGATAGCGTATCTCGGCCACAAGGGAGTTTTGGCGCTGTTGTCGGACAGCACCAATGTGGAAAATCGCAGGGAAACCAGATCTGAAAGCATAATCAGGCCAGCGTTTGAAGAGATTTTCAGGACCGCGACTGGACGGATTCTGATAGCCACTTTCTCATCTAATATTCATCGATTACAACAGGCCCTCCTTCTGGCGCACGTTTTCGGCCGAAAAGTAGCTCTCGTCGGTCGATCAATGGTATCCAACGTGAAGATAGCGTCCGAATTGGGATACCTGGCAATACCTCCAGACACTCTGGTCGACATCAGGGACATAGAAGATATCGAGGATGAGCGATTGACAGTCCTTTCGACTGGTTCCCAGGGTGAACCGATGTCAGCCCTTTCCCTCATGGCAAGTTCGCGGCACAAGTACCTTAAAGTCAAACGTGGAGATACCATAATTTTTTCCTCCAGGTTCATTCCTGGGAATGAGAAGGCTATTAACCAGCTTATTAACGGCTTCAGTCGTCTGGGCGCGGATGTCATGTACGAAAAGGTTGCCGATGTTCATGTCTCAGGGCATGCTGGTGAACAGGAGTTGCGATCTCTTCTGAAACTTGCCAGGCCCATGAATTTTATACCTGTTCACGGTGAATTCCGGCACTTGCAAAGGCATGCGCGGATAGCGGTTGACGAAGGAGTTGCCGCCGAACGCGTAATGGTGGTTCAGAATGGAGACCTGGTCCAGGTATCCAGAGATGGATTGGAACTTGAGGCCATGTTTGATATTGGGCGAGTCTTTGTTCATGGCAAGGGAGTCGGAGACATCGGGCATGATGTGCTGAGAGAGAGACGAAGCCTTTCGGAAGTCGGGATAATCATAGCGACAGTAGTAATTTCGGAAAAAACGGGAATTCTTTTGAAAGGTCCGGATCTTTGTTCGAGAGGCGTCACCTTTCAGGAGGTGGAGGGTGAACTGCTTGAAGGAGCCAGGGCGGCTGTCACACAAAGGTTGACGGAGCTATCCCCAAAAACACCGACAGACTGGGAAAAGGCAAGGGAAGAGATCAGGCTTGCAATAAGAAGGCATGTAAACAGAACTCTTGGCAGAAAGCCTCTAGTGCAGACTATCCTTATCAGTGTTTAGGCCAGGAAGATCGCGTCAAAAGAAAAAAAACCGGTTTTTTAATATTAAATATCATGTTTACAGCTAGATACGCGCAGGCCACTGCTGTGAGCATTGGTCGGGAAATTCAACTATTTTTTAAATAAGAGGAATTTCGGCTTGAAAATTATACAATTTTTCTTGCAATTTAACCAAAAATTCCTTATCCAGAAATCAAAGGAGCCGTTGGCGCTGGAACATTCGACTTTGGCAACAATGTTCAGGTGTTTTGCAATAACGGCAGGATATCGGTTAACCAGGATTTTTCTTGACAAGCGGCTTGTACGCGTGCTACGTTGCGATAAATCTATGGTATAACAGCTCTTGTATTGGAGTATGCTTCTATTTAAGGAGGGTTTAGGATGAAGAAGTCGTTGGTTCTGTTGGTAGTTTTGGTTGGTTCAATAGCTCTGGCCGGTTCAGTGTTCGCCTCAGATTGGGGCTGCTACACGACCCCGACCGTTAAGCCCGCTCCCTGCGTAGACAAGGTTCTCTGCAAAGGTAAGGCAGCTGGCAAGGAAAAGCTTTGTGGCCCATGCGCTCCCGTTATCGCTTGGTCAGGTAGCTGGATGACAGTCGAAAAGTGCCCCGCCAAGAAGGTTGACGCCAAGAAGGCAGCCCCCAAAGCCAAAAAAATGAAGAAGTAATTAAGCTTGTTTTTCTCCAGGCGGGGAATTGTCCCGGCGCCTGTGAGTGAAATTTGTTTTATATGGATTCGGTAAGCCCTTTCTCTTTGAGAAAGGGCTTTTCGTTTTTTGTAGTTTGGTTCAACTCACTTATTGGAGTTGGCGGTGTCTGACTCATGTATTCACATCTGGTTTCTCAAATTTCCCAGAGACTTCAAATGTTCTTTCTCTTCATCAGCGATTCTGTTCAGGGCCACGCTTGAATCGGCATTTTTAATTCTGGAGCCAAATCGTATATACAAATCAAGCGCCTGGGTTTCCAGCATCATCGCCAGATCCAGAATATCAGATACTTTATCTAAATATTTTGCATTTTTTTGCAGGAATGTTTCAACATCAAAACCACCCTCCATCCTGGCTTTGACCGCAAGAGAATCCAGAGTTTCTTTCGGTGCGCTACCATGTTCGAGTTTCTGAAACATATCTATAAGGAACTCCGAATGTTTTTCTTCAACTGAAGCCAAGGCAGCCAACAGTTTTTTGGCTTTTTCATCCGATGCCTTTTCTTGAGCGACAAGATAGAATTTACCCAGATTCCGTTCCATCGTATAAGCTAAAGCTATCACTTCCAATGGCGTTTCATCTCCTCTGATCAAATCCATGTTCATTTCCAGAGGCCCTTCAGCCACTGATCCGTTCCAGGATTTGATCCCCCCCGTGAGATTGTAAACCTGTCGGAAATCCTTTCCAGCCAGCATCTGGGCAGCCACTCGACTACGCCCACCGATCGCGCAGTAAACTATTACAGGTTTATCCTTATCCAGGGTTTCATAGTAATCAGAGAGTTGTGGCAACGGGGCGAGAGTTGCGCCGGCTATGTGACCTTCTTCGTATTCGTGGGGTTGCCTTACATCGAGGAGGGTGTACGAGCCTTGAGGATTCTGGTTCATGAAATCCTTTGCCTCGTCGGGGGTCAAGGAATCAACTGGTGTGAAGAGTTTCCTGATTGTTTCAAACATTAGCCAAGTCTCCCAAACGGTATGTCTTCGGTCGATAGATCTTCCAGCGACCATTATACTTGCCTGTTATGCTAACATGGAATTCGATTCATGGGTTTTCAATAGACTTTTTCTTTAAAGGCCCAACTCCAAGCAGATAAATCAGCCTGGACTCTTCATTGAGTTCCAGCAGAGCCCTAGCCTCTGAGTCGTAAAATGCTCCTATCCCGCAGCATCCTAGCTGTAAAGCGGCGCAAGCCACGTACAATCTCTGTCCCAAACTGCCCGCATAAAGTAAAGCGCGCCTATAACCTCTAGGACCAAATCGCATTTCCAGATAATCCAGGTTGACCATGAACAGAAAGTGGGCTGCGCAATTTGCCAGCCATGCCTGATCAAGGCAGATGTGGGTCATATCATCGATCAAATTACCTTCGTGGCACAGACACAGGCCGTCAGCCCTACCATTGTAGACATAAAAGCCCTCTGATAGACCCTGGATACGCGAAGCCAGCAATCCGATTACGACACCATCAGCACATGGGAGTGTATCTGCATGCTTGTTACGGTCGTCCAAAACACCAAGCAGATAGGCAAGCTGGTCCGATGAGACGTCCCTTTTCACGAAGTTCCTGGATGAACGACGCGCAAAAACAGCTTGGGGATAATCCCGAGATTCAATGTCGGTCTGGATATTCCCGACATCCGCGCAGACCTTGAGATTTAATCCGAGGTTGACAGGATTGACGCCCACAAAATCAGGTCGGCTGACAGATTGTTTCGTGAGCGAATGGATTTCGTGGATGGCGGGATATTGTATTTCCCGATCCGAAACCTTGCTGAACCCTGACAAATCATCATGGGTCTTCCCTGATTCATCAGAGGTTCCAAAAATGTTTTGCGCAGAAGATCCCACTACAATGGAGGCAAGGCAAACCTCCCTGCGATCATCAACTTTCAGGAAAGCGTTTATTTCTGTATCGTCAAAATCCATCATAATCCGGTAATCCAGATTGTAATATTTCAGCGCCAATACAAGGTTTTCGAGCAAATGGCCGGAATCGAGCAAATGGTATCTGTAGGCGCGATCCCTGTATTTCCATGAGCTCCTGAAAAATATCGATGTTATGAAAAACTCAGCGTGAGAAGTTTTGGGATGGTCGACAGGCGGAAATTCCAGGGGTTTGGATGCGATAGCGCCTTGGTGTATCCGCTCCAAGCCATCCCTGGCAATATTGTGATGGTAAAGGCCCGGTTCCAAACCATTAACGTCAATTGCGCATACATAGGTTTCAAATGGGTAAAGAGCCCCGGCGGACGCTACACTGCGGTAATAAAAATAAGATCCACCGTATTTGGCTTTTGCCGTTATGGCATGGGCAAGATTCAGTACACTGCTTAATGTTGTAAAATCGAGACTTGAACCGGCTTCCTCGGGCTTTTTTCCGAGGCACAAGCCAGCCAAAGATACCTGAGCGAACTCTTCCGCCTTCCTCAGTGGTATAAGCTCGACACCGCTGTATTCCTTGAATACGGAAGGTTGATTGGGCCAATCCATGTGATGGCCCTTCATGTGAAACCGGTCGTAACTGGTGTAATCGTGATAATCCCTCGCGGATTTAAACATTGGCAGTCTTCCCCACTAAGATGTCAGAATTGAATGTTGTCAACCACCCCAAGGCATCCGGGAATAAACCTCGGAGAGCTTGTCACGGTATTCCTTGAAGAATTTTTCGTGTTCTTTCTCCCATGCTGATAACATTGCCAACGCTTTCGAAGCTTTGCCGGATGTTTTTTCAGACATTTGAGCGTAAAACTCTGACAGATCCTTCTCAATGAGCCAGGCGGTGTTAAATATCGTGACATCAGGGACCATGGAACCCTGGACACATTGTTCCAAAAATTCTTTTTTGCTCCGCTCGTCAAAATAGTTGGTAGGCTCTATGGTAGCAGTGGAAAGTTCGCCTAACGGCATATCCTTGCCGTCTTTAAGGTCCCTGAGGATGCTTGAGATAAAATCGATATGTCTCTGCTCTTCACCGATCAGCTTCTGAAAAGCCGATACTGCAGCCCCAACTCCCATACGCTCCAAGGAGGATTGAAAAAAGCTCATACCTGTTTTTTCCTGATTCAGGGCGTACTCAAAAATTTTTATCAAGTTGTCGTTAGTTTCCATAATACCCTCTCTTTGATGTTGTAATCCTAATAAATTGTCCAAGAAAATTTTCAGGCAAGACGCCAGTT
Source organism: uncultured Desulfomonile sp. (assembly GCA_964542775.1). Taxonomy (GTDB): domain Bacteria; phylum Desulfobacterota; class Desulfomonilia; order Desulfomonilales; family Desulfomonilaceae; genus CAITZA01. The sequence goes on along the minus strand of CAZIVV010000021.1, from coordinate 14,756 downwards.
TTTGTGTTGCCAGGTCTGTCAGCGTCTTCAGGGAGGTAAACGATCAACTCAAACCGTTTAGCCTCAGCCCGGATAAGGATCAGGGACGGGCGTTTCTTTTTCCAGGTCCCTTTTCAGGATAACTGGATGAGAAACGGTTTCCCGCAAATGGTTGCGCCATGTAGGCTAAGAGTTGACATTCGGACATACCCTGATGAGACTTTCAGGATCTGAGCGCTACTAGTACAATATAAGACTTCAGTCCGATTAGACCAGAAGAAACGTGGATTTTTTAATTCTGAAAAATGTGGAAAGGTAGATGATGTAAGGGTGATACCTCAGACTGCGAGATAGCGCGTTTGAATTTCAGCATTGTTGCGCAATTCGTCCCTGGAGCCTTCAAATCTCAATCTTCCCTTGTCAATTACATAGCCTCTATCCGAGATGGAAAGCGCAAAATTTGCATTCTGTTCCGCCATCAGGACCGGCATTTCCGATTTTAGCTCCAGGATGATTGTTGCAAGATTTTCTACGATGACTGGGGAGAGCCCTTCGCATGGTTCATCGAGCATCAGGAGAAGCGGATTACCCGAGAGCGCTCTGGCTATTGCCAGCATTTGCTGTTCGCCGCCCGATAGAGCCCCACCCTTTCGTTTTCGGAGATTGAACAGAATGGGGAAAACATCAAAAATCCTCTTTCTTGTCCAAGGCCTTGGGTTTTGTCTGACTGGCGGAAGTTCAGCCACTTCGATGTTTTCTTCGACTGTCAAGCCGGAAAAGATTCTTCTGTCTTCTGGGACGAAAGCAAGCCCAGATCGGGCGTTATAATAAACAGGTCTACCTGTGATGTCCTCGTTCCTGAAAAGAACTTTTCCCCTGGATGGTGAATTAAGGCCAGCTATACCCCTCATCGTGGTAGTCTTGCCGGCTCCGTTTCGACCCAGTAGGCAAACTATTTCTGACACTCCAACAGTCAGGCTCATTCCCTGAAGCGCATGACTGTCTCCGTAATGCACGTGGATATCAGACACATTTAGCATCGAAACTTCCCCCAAGGTAAGCCTGTTTGACAAGCGGATCAGCTCTGATCTCGTCGGGTGTCCCGAAAGCCAAGGTCTTGCCCTGATTAAGAACCAGGATTCTGTCAGCTATGCTGAATACAACTTTCATGTCATGTTCTGTGACTATAAAGGTGGCCCCGGAAGTCCTTGACAGTTTCTTTACTAGCTGGGTAATTCTGTCGGTTTCTTCTGGGTTCATCCCAGCGGTCGGTTCATCCAGGAGAATCAGTTTGGGTTTCAGGGCAAGGACTATGGCGATCTCGATTAGTCTCTTGTCCCCGTAGGCAAGAGATGCCGCTATTTTGTCAGAAAACTCAAGCAGACCAACAGAATCCAGAATCTGCTCGGCATATCCCCTGAAATCTGATCTTCGTCGGAGAGCGCCTAACATCGAAAAGCTGGATTGATGATGAATGATGACCGGTGTCAACACGTTTTCCAGCACGGTCAGTTCGGGAAAGATGTTGGTTATCTGAAACGATCGTAACAGTCCCATTGCAGCCAGTTTATAGCTGGGAAGGCCTGAAACATCATTCCCCTGAAACCAGACACTACCGCTCGATGGTTTGTATCTGCCAGATATAACATTATAAAATGTTGTCTTACCGGCTCCATTCGGTCCAATCAAAGCCGTCAGGCATCCTTGGGGAACTTTCAGGGAAACGCCATTGAGCGCGTGAAATTTTCCAAAATTCTTGTGCAGGTTTTTTATTTCCAGTAAGGGCCTATCACTCATTCTTCCCACCCGATTTGAGCCTCAGAATCAAGGAATAGACAGTTCCAACAACGCCTTTGGGGAAAATCAGCACAAGGGCAATCAGCACCGCGCCCATGAAAATCATCCAGTTAGTTGTATAGGACGTTATCAATCTTTCAAGGGCAAAAAATACCGACGTCCCGACTATAGGACCAAGGAACGTGCCCGACCCTCCGAGTATGGTCATCAAAACAGCTTTACCGGAAAATGACCAGTGAAGCATCTCAGGAGAAGCCAAGCGATTAAACATGGCAAAGAGGGCTCCTGCTAACCCCGCCAGAGCGCCGGATACGGTAAAAGCCATTAGCCTGACCGTTTTGACGTTCTGCCCAACGAAAGCCACTCTCTGCGAATTCTCACGGGTAGCTTTCAGTATCAGGCCAAAAGGGGAATTTACAATCAGCTTCAAAAGAATGATCCCGAGTGACGCAACAGCAAGAGACATCCAGTAAAAATATTTGGGATTGAACAGAGGAACTGAAAACCATGATATCTCCAGGACAGGCAATGACACGATTGTCAGGCCGTCACTTCCTCCAGTAACAGAAACCCAGTTGTGGGCCAATGAGTACAACATCATCCCGAAGCCCAGCGTCAGGATCGCAAAATAGATCTCATCCAGCCTCACACAGAACCAGCCTATAACAAGCGCGAAAAAAGAGGCCCCGACGATTCCTGCCGGCACGCAAAACCAGAATGAGCCGGAGTAGTGAGTTAAGGTCCAGGCTGTAAAATAAGCTCCAACTCCAAAGAAACCGGCCTGTCCAAATGAGAGCAAACCGGCATAACCAAACAGCAGGTTGAAACTCATCGCAAACAGACTCATGATAATGATTTCCGTAATGAAGATAATCCAGTGAGTGTTCAAAAACATGGGAGCCAGGGCCAAAAGAGCCAGGACCATTAATTCCGATAAAATGCTTCTGTTGCTAACCTCAAACAAATCAGGATTCCTCTCCAAAAATGCCCCTGGGTCGCACAAGAAGTATAATGGCGAGCAGTATGAATGGCAGGGCCATCTGAAAGTCCGGGAGCAGGGTCGCTCCAAAAGAACCAAGCAGGCCAAGAGTCAGGGCGCCAACAAATGCTCCCGGGAAGCTGCCCATTCCGCCAACAACTACAACGATGAAACTTTCTATGATTATCTGTTCGCCTATGGCTGGCCCAACGCTCTGGTTAGGGGCCGCCATAGCGCCCCCCAGAGCAGCCAGCCATGCTCCAAAGCCAAAGACAGCGGTAAAGAGGATCGGGGCTCGCACACCTATTATTTCTGCCATTTCCCTGTCCATAGCCGCCGCCCGTATTATCTTTCCCCATCTGGAGAAACTGAAGAAGGCCCACAAAAAAGCCCCAATAACAGGACCTATTGCAATCAGGAAAAGGCGGTAAACAGGATAGGTCTGGCCAAATGCCGGAACCACCCCCGAAAGGATTTCAGGAGGATTAACAAGATGATGCGCAGGTCCCCATATCAGGCGAACGCCGTCATCAAGAAACAGCATAACCCCAAAGGTCAACAACAACTGAAAACTTACATCACGATCATATACCGGACGCAGTAGCAGAAACTCTATCACGATAGCTAAAAAAGCTACGACAACTGGGGCAATGAGCAGTCCGGCCCAGAATGATGAAAACCATCGCATGGATTGCATGCTGAAATAGGCGCCCAACATGAACAGAGAACCGTGAGCAAAATTCAACACTCCCATAACGCCAAACACGGTGGTAAGCCCTATTGAAATCATGAACAGCAGCATCCCCCATGACAGGCCGTTCAGCACGTTGATCATAAAGCTATCCAAGAAGACGTCTCCGTTCATAAAAAAGCCCGACTACAAACAATCGACTATCGCTTGATCCAGAAAACATAATATCTTAGAGGGTCTAATTCATCTTGCAGCCAGTTTCGCTTACAGCAGGAGTGATCTCAGCCCCGGAGAAATTCTTCACCGGCTTGAGAGTGCGAATAGGTAACAGAGGGTCGAAAGCTGTTTTACCCCAAATACCGTCTGTTATCGCCTGATGATCCTCAGGCCGGATGGTGACCTTTCCTACTGGCAGGTCCAGGGACAGTCCGGACAAAGCGTCAACGACCTTCTCTTTGTCAACAGCGCGGGCTTTCAGGGCCGCTGCAGCATAGGCTTTGACGGCTGCGTAGGCGCCATGAGCGTTGTAGGACGGAAAAGTCCCGTATTTGGACTTGTAGGCGTCGACGAAAGCCTTGTTAATGGGAGTATCATTACCGGCAAACCAGTATCTTGTGCCTACCCACAGACCTTCCGGCATCTTGTCCTTCAAAGCGTACAGAACCTCAGTGGCGGCTCCAAGCGTTAATAATACTTCCCTTTTTCCGTCAAAGAATCCCATGTCAGACGCCTGACGAACAAAATCGATCAGATTTCCTCCCCAAAGGGATACCAGGACTCCATCTGCCTTCGAGCTGATGATCTTGCTTATGTAAGGAGAAAAATCAGTAGTTTTCATTGGCGCAAAGGCTACTTGGGACACAGGCATAAACTCCATGTCCGGCTTTTTTTCCTTCAGGTATTTTTCAAAATACTCCCAGGATTGATGACCGAACGAATAATCCGGACCAATTGTGGTCCAAACCTTTGCTTTGCTATCCGCCGCTATCGAAGCCGCCATTTTCATGTTCTGATTTTCATTCAGTGATACACGGAAGGTATAGCGATTACAGTTTTTGCCGGTCACATCAGGCGTGGCTGCATGAGTTATTATCAGAGGTGTTTTGAGCTCTTTCATGATAGGCGCAACTGCTAGCGCTACACCGCTCGAATCCAGGCCCATGACCGCATCTACGCCTTTCTCGTAAACGAGTTTCCGTAGCACTCTTATCCCAACATCGGGTTTACCGGCGGAATCCTCGTAAAAAGCTTCTATCTTCTTGCCGTTAATTCCTGACCCCGCGTTCAGTTCATCTATTGCCAGATCAGCGCCTTGCTTGGCAAACTGACCATAAGTGGCAAAAGGCCCGGACATGATGTAAATGAACCCTAATTTGACAGATGTTTCCTCCGCAAGAGCCGGTGACGACTGTGACGCAAAAGCCAAAAAGAATAAAGTCAACAGAATAGAGACCACTTTCTTCATCTTTTACATCCTCCGCTGGTGAGAAATACTTAGATGCATTCAGGCATGTCAACCTGATTGTAGACTCATGTGATAATTCGGAAGTGAGCGGCGAGGGCTCGGGAGTCCCTACGGTTTGGACCGTCCTTCAGCAAAAGGATCAAACAGAGTGACATCCTTCATTGCCCCAAACGGACACACCAGACCGCACATTCCGCAGGCCACACACCTGTTTACATCGAACCTGACCTTTTTGTCGGATTCATTAACGAACAGAGCTCCAGTGGGACACAAACCTACACAGGCTCCGCAGTGAACGCAACTTTCCTCCTCTCGCCAAACCTTGTCTGACAAGGGTTCAACAACTACCTGATGGTCTTGAAGGAACTTGACGCCCTGTTCAATAATCGCATCAGGACCGCGCAACTCAAGTAGGATTCGGCCTTCCCGCCGAGGAAGAATTTTGGCTTCCAGTATATTGAAAACCAGGTCAAAGTCTTTAGCCAGTCTGTAGATTACCGGCTTATACATTATGTTGGACTTGAAGATCAATAAAACATTTTTGGAGCTCATCTTCCAACCTCTGTAACATTGCTTTAGTGATTTATGAATGGGTGTTAATGAATCGGGGTCAGTTCAATGTTCCCCAGCGCTGCCATTTTGTCGTCAATGATTGCCAGACATCCGGATACGCCTTCGACAGACATGGCCCACTGACACGCTAACCCCAGTTCCTCATGACCCCTGATCCGGTTGCCCAGGGCAGTCGCAACAGCGTCAGACAAAATAGGGTCATAAGACAGCACGGTCGCGGAATCGGCCTTACCCAGACTCTTTGAAGGGCCTACACTCCCAGAAGAAGTGCTTATCCCAATCGGGATCGGTGTCGGTTCAATGGCCAAACCGATTTTTTGACTAAACGGTGATTTCCCGGCATAAACTCCAACGACGATGCTTCTATTCACAGATACAAAAAGATCTCCGCCGTTTTCGATTATGACTTCCTCTGAAAGCTCCATCAGGCCCCTGCCAACGTAGTTGGCTACAGCGCCGGCTACTGAAGCCATGGGACCGACTCCAGCCTTGCGGCCCGCTTCTATCATCCTGGCCGCTAAAATGGAGTCGTCCGGTGACGTCCCTAAAGGTTCCATGGACGTTAGAAACTCGGGCCGAAGCTCTATGGCTCGTTCAACAAGAGCCCTGCATTCCCTGATCAACCTCTCGGTTTCAGCCTCCAGAGAAAATAAAGCTTTAACGTACAGGTCTGACGTTTCTACCGTGACCCGAAATGATTTCAAGTCCTGATCAGATTCGAAAGTCCTGTAGCTTCGAGGCTGTCCTATGAAGACAGAAGGCTTCATGACAGACTTGAGAAACCCTTGAAATCTGTAGAAGGTAACGTCTCGACAGGTTTGCCCAGCAGGAATTGTCCCGAAGCAATCCAGTCCTTAAGGGTGTTCGCTATTTCAAGGGCTGCAGAATAACTGGAGAGGGATGCCGTTGTTATTTTCTTGCCAGCAAAACTCATCTCTCCGCTTCTTAACTGTCCGTATGTCACATAACCCAGAATCGAGCCCCCGTCCTGGGGGTATTCCAGTCCGTAATCAACTATCGGGGCCTGTATTTCATCATCACTCACAGCGGTAAACATAGCCATTTCCTCGTTGAGGATGGGAATAGGTATGCCAAGCCCCACGTTCAATGAACAACCATAACCGGTGATAGAAGCTCCCCGAAGGAACTGGCGGGACATCTGTTTCATGTCACCCTGGACCGCTATGGTGCCGGAACCACCCATCACCACTCCATTATTGGAACGTTGAGCGTGTGGGGTGTGTTGAGTTCCCGGGCCTGTGACATACCCGATTCCTCCACCAAGAAAAATACGTGTTCCCAATCCGATAGTTCGGTAGAACGGATCGTTCAGAAGGGGGCTCAACTGGCCTGAGGTTGAGTAATTAGCGTTCATACAGTCTGGCCTGAGGATTCCCATGTATGTATAAATTGTCTTTTTTGAATTGTTGATGGCGCAGTTATAGTTTTGATAAGCGTTTCGAGGATTGTGTAACAGTGTGTCACGGAAATCAGCAATCGTCATGACTTTTTCCACTTCCCGGTTAGGGTAGCAGTCTGTGCCATATCCGTAAGCCTTTAGGGTTACAGGTTTTCCGGCTACAAGGTCCTCGATGACGTGTCCACCACCGTACCTGAAACGACCCGGGAAAACCTTGTTCTGGGGATCATCCTCGCGCGTCTGGGTGGCGCCGATGTAGCAATCAACCGCTGCTATTCCGGCATAAGCTTCAACGTCATTTAAATATACTTTACTCGCCTTGATGCGTGGACTCGTGTGACCAAAGTTGAGAAATGCGCCTGACGAGCACATTATGCCGAAAGTTCCAGTTGTAACCACATCAACTTTTCGCGCCGCCTCTACAGGCCCGTGTTCCCGCGTTATCCCAATCATCTCCTCGGCAGTGACCACAACCACTTTTCCAGCTCTAATCCTTGCATTTATTTCTTCAAAAGTTTTGTTAACCTTGAAATCCGGCATTATATCCTCCAGGCGTTAACAAATAGTGTTCAAAACAGTTTTTCAGTCTAATCTTTTTGAGATCGCTTTACAACATACTTTGAAAAGACTTAATTCTTGATTAATATACGGGAAGATCGATTGACTGTTTTGAGCGAGGAGAAGACATGCTGGCAGAGCAGATTGAGTTGAAAAACGTCAAAAACGCGGTTGAAGCCATAGAGGCGGTTGGCGCCAACAACAGCGGAATGATGGCGTCCCGGGCAATTCACATTAATCTGTTAATCCGACAGGCTCCAGGAGCGCACGCCCGGTTTGTCAAAACGGCATACAACGAGATTGGGGCAGAAGTCGCTATCAGCAGTGACGCCTATTACGAAAAAGACGGAGCTGTCACTGACATGCTCGTAATGGGAACAATTTATCAGCATCGTGAGGTTAGGCGAATTCTTGATGGCAATCCAGAGATTGCGCCAATCATTAACGCCATAACTCAAGCCGTGGAAAAAACGGTAGGGTAATTTTTGCGGTCGATTCAGACGAGAAGACCCTTGAGCCTGGAAGTTCAAATAGCGTCCTGAAGGAGCTCACCGACCATAACCTGGCTAAAGCGTCATCCAGAAATTTGTGGCTAGCGCTACTTGGGTCCCTTGGCCGACCTTTTCTCGCGATCATGCGCCAGTTTGAGTATTAGTCTGTTGTCCCTGACCTCAATACTCTTGTTGGATTCGACTGACACCTTGTTGGGTGACAGGGTTAGTCCGTGTTCTGTGTTGTAAAGTTCGAGGACACGCTCACGCCCCATGATTTCTCTCATTTGAAGATCAATCTCTGTCAGTTCATCCTCGGAGTTGAACCTGTAAATAGCAAATCTGAAGAGATTATCTCCTCTTATGACTTCAGTGATATCGTCCCCGAGTTCCTCAAACGAATAATGTCCAGGCGATTTTGACAGCAGTTCAACTATCTGGGAGCGTTTCATACCCAGTTTGACATCCTTATAGCCCTCTGGCATTTTGGCGAGAATCGAATTCGGGAAAACAAAGGCCACAATGCAGGCAATAAGCACAAACAAACATATTCGGCGACAACCCTGATTCATGTTCTATCCTCCAGAAACGGACCGTAAGGCCTAATTATATCTAATTAATATAGTTAATGAAAGTTTTTCGTGTTTTATTGTCTGCCTTTTCATGAAAAATTTAAGTTTTCACACTAATCTGGACGAGTGTCACTGTTAACGGCCATTCCAATTTACTAAGCCACTATCTTAATAAAGTGATACAATAGTTTGAGATCACACGGAGTAAAAAAGCATGATCTTGAAATGAGCCTTTTTATATGTCGGTCGCAGGGCGCGCAGGGTCAGGATATCTTTCAATTCGGGGACTCTTTGGAGCCGGAACCGGAGCACGTTTGGGAGCCGGTTGGGTCTGAGTTCGGTCACCGTCATTAAGTTTCTTGTTCAGCGCTTTGTCAAGAATATGTTTGACCAGATTAATCGGTATGGCGAAACCTATTCCCATGTATCCGCCACTTCTTGAAAGAATGGCAGTGTTGATTCCTATGACCTGACCATCGATGTTGACCAGAGGCCCTCCAGAGTTTCCCGGATTTATGGCTGCGTCTGTCTGGATAAAGTCTTCATAATCCAGAATCCCCATATCCGAACGACCTTTGGCGCTTACTATTCCGGCGGTAATGGTCTGTGTCAGGCCAAAAGGGTTGCCAATTGCCAATACCCAGTCACCCACCTCAAGTGTTGAAGAATTTCCTAACGGCGCCACCGGAAATTTGGGGCCGTCAATTTTAATGACCGCAATATCGGACTTCGGTTCGTCCCACACATGCTTGGCCTTGAATTTTTTCTTGCCGTCCAGAGTCACCACAATTTCATTTGCGCCTTTTATTACATGCCGATTGGTCAAAATGTAGCCACGACTGTCAAAGATAAATCCGGACCCCATTCCTGTCTGTCGCATTTGTGGTCCGCCCGGTCCCTGCATACCCGGATGACCGAAAAACCTGCGAAAAAACTCATCACCAAAGAACTCACGGAAAGGATGATTCTCCAGAAAGGGGTCGACATTACCCATGGGAACCCTTGATCTCACGGTCACTATTGCGGACACGTTTACAACTGCCGGTTTTACAGTCCTGGCGACGGACCGGAAAGCTTCCTGCAGGTCTTTGGGGCCTTTTGAAGAAGCTTGGTTCTGGGCGACCAGATTTGACCCTGGAATGAATATCAACATAAGTGTAAAAAAAGTGATGGCGCTCAGACGCAAAGAAACTTTTTTATGGAGCAGATTCTTGATGAAAACGGATTTAGGGGCAGAAAGTGAAGCCATCAAAACCTCTTCAAATTGTTATTCTTCTGCAAAGAGCCTTCACATACATCGAAAGGAGACAAAAACGCAATAGCCGCTGCTCTCGAATTGTCTGATTCCAGACCACATTGCTGGAAATAGTTATTTGCGTACGCGATACTCTCGCTTACAAAAAAAATTCACAGGAGCCAAAATTGTTACGAATACTTCCGCTTCTTATTTTAATTATGACCTCGCACTTTTCCAATGGTTTGTGCAGCGAACAATCATTTGAAGATGTCGTTCCCGGAAGGGTCCTGTCTTTCCCCAAGGATCATGGTAAACATCCGGAGACACAGACTGAATGGTGGTATTTTACCGGCAATCTCGATTCAAAGGATAACCGCTGGGGTTTTCAGCTTACTTTTTTTCGCCGTAGCATGATCAGGCAAAAGGCTTTTACCGATTCCGCGTGGGGGATACGGGACATTTATCCCTCGCATTTTGCCATCACGGACGCCAATGGTGGGCGTTTCTTCCATTCGGAGATAATTTCGCGTGAAGGACCAGGTCTGGCCATGGCCAAGGATGATGATTTACATGTCACGGTAAAAAACTGGAAAGCCTATCGTGAAGGCGCAAACATAAAACTATACGCTTCTGAAGGAGCATACGGCATCGAATTAACTCTTAGTCCGTCCAAACCAATAGTGTTGCACGGGGAAAATGGATTCAGTCGCAAAGGCAAAGACTCAAAACAGGCTTCTTACTACTATTCTTTTACGCGCCTGAACGCAACGGGTGTCCTCAAGTTCGATGGGAAGGCTCATGAAGTCAACGGGCAGGTCTGGATGGACCATGAGTTCGGATCTTCCATCCTTTCCGGGGAACAGGCCGGCTGGGACTGGTTCAGTATTCAGCTTGACGACAAAACCGAACTTATGGTTTTCAGTCTGAGGGACAAAAAAGGCGTTTTTGAAAAACCTTTTGGAACGCTCGTCCTGGAGGATGGCAAACCGGTAGAGTTATCCGGGAAGGGAATAAAGATAACGCCAACGGGTTCCTGGACGAGCCAGCGCTCCAAAACCAGCTATCCATCAGGATGGAAGCTTTCGGTTGAAGACGAAGAGATTGAACTGGTGGTAAAACCCGTAATTCAGGATCAGGAGCTCTCAACTGCGGGAAGCACCCAGGTCGTCTACTGGGAGGGCGCAGTCGATGTCACGGGATATCGCAAGGGAAAACCTGTCGCCGGTAGGGGGTATGTTGAACTCGTAGGTTATGCGCATTCGATGGAAGGGCGTCTGTGATTGCTTATAAACCGTCAATAATATCGCTCACGTAAAAAGTCTCACAAATTACTCTTGACATGTAAAATCACAGTGATGTAATTTCAAATGTTGGAGGTGAGGGAAATGGAAGTCTTATTCCTCGTATCGGTTGGAACGGCGATATTGTGGCTTGCGTTCGGTAACAAGAAGGATCTGTCCGGAATGTAGCCTGACCATTATATAGTATAGTAACAATTTGGCCGGGACATTTGCACGTAACAGTGTTGAACGTTCCGGCCTTCGTATGTGGACTTGGTTCAAGGGGTCAGAAAGCTCTAATATTAAAGATCAAAGTCCTGAATTCCAAACTTGTTGATCCACTTCCAGACCGTGACACGAGACACACCTAACTTACGCGCCGCCTCCGTGCGGTTACCTTGAGTGATTTTCAGGGTTTCTACCAGACGTGTTTTCTGGATTTCTTCCGACCTGTACGGATTGGCGACCCTGCCCGTGGTGGTATAGCCTGAAAATATTGCGTGGGGAAGATGCCAGGGCTTCACTGACGTGTCATTACACACGACAAATATATATTCAAACGCGCTTTTTAGTTCTCTGACATTTCCTGGCCATTCGTAATTCGACATAGCCTCAAGCGCTTCCTCCGAAACCGATTCAATCTTCTTGTTGGTCTTGACTCTTCCAAGGCTCATGAAGTGCTCTATCAGAAGGCGCAGATCACTTGCACGCTCTCTTAAAGGCGCCAGTTCAATGGGAATCACATTGAGTCTGAAAAAGAGATCTTCCCGAAATGTCCCTGTGTTTATAAGGTCCCTGAGGTTCCTGTTGGTAGCTGTTATCAATCTGAAATTCACTGATATGTCAGCATTGCTACCTACTCTCTGGATAACCTTCTGCTCCAGTGTGCGAAGGAGCTTCACCTGAAAATTCAGGGGGAGATCCCCAATCTCGTCAAGGAATATGTCACCGCCCCGGGCAGCCTCAAATCTCCCTTCCCTACTGCGGTACGCGCCGGTATACGCGCCCTTCACATGTCCGAAAAGCTCCGTTTCAAGTAATGACTCGGTCAAAGCCGAACAGTTTACCTTTATGAAAGGCTTGTCCCTGCGCGAACCTAATTCGTGAATGGCGTCGGCTACCAGTTCCTTTCCTGTGCCACTGTCGCCAAGGATTATTACAGGCGCGTCTGAAACGGCCGCTTTCTGAATCATGTCAAAGACTTTGGTCATGCATGCCGACGCGCCTATGATGCCGTTGAGACCCGTTTCGCTTCCTGCTTGCCTGTGAAGCTGCTGGATCTCATGTTCTCTGCTGACCAGGAGGCTGATGTCTGTGATGGTTTCCACGGCTCCCGTGATTTTGCCCTCACTGTCGCGTAAAATTGACGCATTCTTGAGAATGGGAACCTGCGTCCCATCTTTGCGCGCCAAAACACCGCGTTTCCTCTCCAGATAGCCGTCCCTGAATAATGAGCACCACCCCCCGGTCGACTTTTCACACAACTCTATTTGACACATCTCAAAGGTGAGGACAGAACAGGGCATCCCGATCAATTCCTCATGCTGATAGCCGGTAAGTCGCTGCAACGACCTGTTCAGCCAGACAATGTTGCCACTGGCGTCAATCAGCATGACGCCTTCAGCCATCAAATCAACAAGTGATTTCCATTCTGACGCCTTGTTCGGGATGACCATGATTCCTGCTCCGTTAACTGGTTAACACCCGGTAGCATATCACATTAACACCACGGATAGAAAGGACAGTTTGCGGAAAGTTTTGTCTTCTGGTTTCATTTGAATGCATATAGCCCTTGCAGACGTGAGCAGGTTAGGAAACCGAGGCGTTAATGCAACTGTAAACTCATGTTAAGGGTTAACAGTCCGTGAACAAATTATTCAACCATTTCAAGTTCAGTTAAGTGCGATGATGCTTATACATATTCCAATCTATCAATATGTTAGCCTCGGGAGCCAGCCTTAGTCGCCGTGGCTCCAAAATTGCACATGAAATGCTCGTTCACCATCGTGCTCTTTAAAAAAATTTGGGTTTGAAATTTGCTCTTGTATGGGCACTGAACAGGTTTGCTCGTGAAACGCCCTTTTATGGCTTGGGTCAATTGGGGCTTTCACATTTTGGTCTAATATTTTCAGGATTTGGGAGGAAGAAATGGGTAAACGGATTCTTTTAGTGTTGATCGCCATGTTAACCCTTACTCCATTCGCCTATGGATGGGAATTCTCCATGACTGGAGAGTTCGAATGGCGATACCGGTACTTCGGACGGATCGGGGGATCAAGGGATCTTTTCGGGGACATGAACCTGCAGAACTCAAACACAACGGCTAACCTGACAGGATTCGCCGGGCCGAACTACTATAAGGGTTATAATGGTGGAACTACCTCTATGAACACAGGGTCCGATGGAGCTGAGGTCCGGATTGTCAGGGGTGGATTTTCCAATTCAGAATCGGATGCTTTTGTCAACGACCAGCGGTTCACTCTTTATCCTAAAATTGTTATCAACAAAGCGCTGGATTTGACTGCGATGATAGATTTTGCAGGCATCAGGCAGAAATATGACCACAGGGACGTTAAGACTAACGGTCCGCTGGAGCGCTGGTATGAAGACCGGACCAGCAGGAACGCGTATGACACGGCAATGATACCCAGCGTCAACCAGCTCAAGCTCAACGCTCACACCCCGTGGGGTCTCCTGTCCTTGGGCGCAACCAAGGATTACCCCTTTGGAACCGGGGCTATGCTCGCCCGAAATACCAGGGCTTCAGCGTTCGTGCTTGTGATCCCTTATGGTCCGTTCAGGATTACTCCGGCATTCTGGCTCGCCAGAAGCGCTGCGGGCGATGGTTTCACGGCGTTTGATGGAGCAGATGAGTTACCTGGTTACACCACAAGTCCGGACAGCTCCACGAAGTTCAATCTTTACATAGGCCCGTTTATCACCTATTCGCAGGGACCTATAGACTTCGGCTGGAATTTTATTTACGGCACATACCATGCCAACGCAGCCCGCGCTCGAGCGGGTCGCGGGAGCGATATGACAAATTTGTTAAACGTGTTTTATCTGAAATACAACAACGGTCGTGTTTTCGCAAATCTGGAGTATGGCTTTCAACAGCTAGATACGCACTATATTGGCGTCAGACCAGCCTACTTTGAAAGATCCTACGCGTTCGCCGAGGGCGGGGCCCTGGCTGGTCCGGCAAAAATGTCTCTGATGTTCGCCTGGGCAGGCGCTGAGGCGCTCAACGACAACAATCCGACAAAACGTTCAGGAGGTCTGGCGATCAACTATCAGGCCATGTTGCCTTACCAGTACTTGATGTTCTACACATATGGTGGAGGAAATGACGCTCCCTGGCATTCAGGACAATCTCATTTTGGATTTACAAATGACGAAAATGGCCAGATGTCTGATGCTTATGCTCTTGCAGCACGGCTCGATTACGCTGTTGCGTCCAACCTCAACATTTGGGGCAGCTATCTCTGGGCTCATAGGGTAGAGCAGAATGGCTTTTATGCTGGGTGGAAAAATTCATCGGGAGAATATCCTGCAGGATACGGAGTTGCAAACGCTCAAGCGTGGAAGGCGGCCAATGGATTTGGGGCTAACGCTAACCCTTACGTCGATAATGGTTTTATCGGTTGGGAAATTGGTGTTGGAGTCGACTGGAAGCTTCTTGAAGGGATGAGTTTCAGGTCACGTTATGCTTAC
>CAZIVV010000020.1:0-2932 GCA_964542775.1 uncultured Desulfomonile sp. | reverse complement strand
CAGACAGTATGGAAGCCTTTGTTTCTTCAAAACTCTTTCGCCATGCAGACTCGATCTCGTCCATTTCCGTCAGCTTGCCTTTTGAAGCCTCGACAAGTTCGACCCATCCGAAAGGTTCCAGTCTCTGCTGATGGAGCCTCTTGCTATAGGGAGACGCTAGCCAAATGGTCGTGGAACCTTTTCCATGTGTGTCTTGCCCCCCACCTGGTTTTGTAATTTTTATGTTTCTGTAAGGCGCTACGGTGATAGATTCTGCGCCCGAGTGGCGCCCTATCCTCAACATAGTCGATTGTGCGTCGGGATTGACGTTTGAATGAAGATTTATCCGGCGCAGCGTATCTTCCTCGTGTTTCCTCTCTTTTCCAAAGAATTTATTTGCGCTCGAAAAAAGCGTGTCTGACTCCAGGGTTTTAGAGACCTGACCGTGTTTAAGCGGAAACTCGATGGAAAGTGTTCCTTTGAATATAGATCCCGGAGGGATTACCTCCAGTATTTGATAGAGTCCTCTTGCATCAAACTGAGATGTCTTTTTCTTCTCATTTATTGCATAGACTACCTTAGTCTCAACAGCGCCTACGGGCATGAAATCGGATATTTTCAGAAACCGGAAGGGATCGCTGCTGAATGAGCCACCCATCAGATTCTTTTCCAAATCACCGGCATGTCTGGGATTCTGTTCTGGAGCCCCTGAACCAGCCAGATAATTCAGATATGCTGTTCTAAAAGCTCCCTTGATTGCCGAACCAGGTATGTAGGGGCGGTCCGTTGTCGGCAAAAACGAGGTTCTCGATATCATAAACCTGTTGAGTTCATTCTTGAGAGTTTTCTCGTTGTTCTGAGGTAAACTCAAAGTTTTGTGGTAATGCGCAAGCAACCCTGGACTGACCTGAACCTTGCGTCCCTGTGGTTTATGTTTACTGATGAATTTGTATATCTTAAGGATAGACAAGATCGACCCTTCCTTGCAGATCCCGGAAAACTCGTTCCGTTCGGATGCGCTAAGGCTTTCCAGGAAATGGTCGGAGTCAAAAACCGTCATGGTCCCGGATGGCTCATCCATGACGAAATTCATTGGTTCGTAGACTTCGTCGCACCCTATGTGAACAGGCGCAAGTGTCTTCAGGTAGAATTCAAAAACTTCCCTGGGCTTATTTGTAGGTCCTTTTACAGACTGATCCGACGCCCCGGATGAATTTCTTCGTATAATGATGGTCTCTTTCATTTGGGCGCCTCCAGTTTGAAGGGGATTGTTATGGAATATCCTTGCGACACTGCCTGAGGCATAGCCTTTGAAACTCCCCTTACCGAGGAGCCGAAATAGCCTCTGGCCAAGGTTCCGGAGTCGTTTGGCAGAAATACTGCGCCTTCATCAGCCATGATTACCGGATTCTTGAAAGGGCTCGGTGATTGGGCCAGGGTGTTTCCATGCTTTCCGAACCGGACAAAAGGAAGGAAAAAGGCTTCACTGTAGGCCCCACTGGCAGGGACGCATGGTCCCAGACAGTAGACTGCGTTGCAATCTCGGTTGTTCTGAGGGACTACCTCTTCATGGCCAACCACCGAAAACCGGCCAATGCCAATTGAGGCGTCCTTGCCGAAACCGAACGCTCCTATTCTCTCCAGCCCTCGGACAACCCTGTCAATATCAGTAAAATCCGTGTCTAGCAGGGAAAAAATGACCAGATACAGATCCTGGAGGTAGAAGGTTATCTCCTGGGAATATGGAGCGAAAGCCCCGCTTCCGGTTGTGTTTGTAAGTCTGTTGATGGAGTTGTGAGGTTGAGCGAAATGTCTGAAAACGAATCTCTCATCTTTGCTGTTGTCCGGGAATTGCCGCAGTCCGGATGCGGCTTTGGACACTTTTTCCACCAACTGTGAATCGGAGATAAAATGATCGCCGATGGTGGTCACAGCAAGGCTGGAGTCGGTAATCATCCACTTGCGATTCTTGCGTTGCTTTCGCTCCGCCACCTTTTTGTAGGATGCGTCCCCGAAATCCTTCCAGAGATAGCTGTTGGGTATATCAGGCCTTTTAAGGGCATGCCACCTGTCTTTCGATGTACCGGGTGAAGTGGGATAGGCGCTGGAAAAGACTACGAAAGGCTTCTCGTCGTAGGAAACTAGACAGTCTGGCAGGCCGCTGTTTACCAGAGCGGAGTCATGGGCTACTTCCCAGCAGAACTGGCCAAAGATGGTGTCGCCTTTCAAACTGGTCCCGAAACCACTCAACGGGCGAATGGTTATGGCGTAAAGTTTCATGGCGTCATCCCCTATTTTTCGAAAAGAGTCATATTATTGAATCTCTCCCCGATTGCCTTGTCACAAAATTCGAATTTTATCCTTCCGTAGCCCCGGGAACCACTGCCGCCAAGGGCATCGGACTCGAGCAACTTCAAACCTGACAGAAGATATTCCAGCAGTTCGCCGTCACCTTCCATTTCCTTCAGCGTGACTGAAAAGTCGAATTTAGCGTCTGCAGGGACTCGTTCGGTAAATCTGGGGTTAAGGGCCGTGCCTTTAATACGGTCGATGGAATTTTCAGATTTGACTTCAGTCAGAGGCAGGTTCCGTTCCACGCATGAGACAAGCCATTCCTGATTCATGGGGCAATCAGCGAACGACACCCTTGTAGGCCCTATCTTTGCGTTATCGTCGCTGTCAGAACCGCTGCAGCCAAACAGTTGCAGAAGTTTCTGGCATTCCGATTTTTGCGGTCCCTCACATTTCTTGAGAACACTTATTGACACCGGTGATCCATTGGTCTTGGCCATGAGTCCACTTTTCATCTCCAGTAGGGAGCGAACTTTTCCCTTTATTGAAGATCCGGGGATGTAGGGTTCATTTGTGTGAGGATGTTTGATGACCGGATTGTCCACTCCGCCAATTTTCATGTCCATATCGCCAGCGCCTATATGAAGACCACTCTTTAGCG
>CAZIVV010000019.1:0-6925 GCA_964542775.1 uncultured Desulfomonile sp. | reverse complement strand
TGTATTGACTTAACAATACAGATTTTTAATTATATCTTAACAGTCGATTTTATCAATCACTATTTTTAAAGGAAAAGTCTTTTAGATTACGATGCTCAGTTATAACGACCCGAAAGTTTGCCCCTCCATTTCTACGGTGGTTTTCGATTACGGTGGCGTATTGGCTGAAGAGGGATTCAGAGATGGTTTGCTTGCCATTGCGCGCATGTCCGATCTGGATGGTCCGAGTTTCTTTCAAATGGCCACCGACGCTATTTATGAAACCGGTTATCTCACCGGAATTTCATCTGAAAAGTATTACTGGGACTCAATAAGAAACATCTCAGGGATAGACCTCACCGATAGCCTCATGAAACATGAGATAATGTCGCGCTTTACATTGAGAGCGCCTATGATCGAGTTGGCGCGATTGCTGAGAGGTAAGGGGCTCAAAATTGTGGTTTTGAGCGATCAGACCAATTGGTTGGACGAGTTAGATGCCCGCGACCATTTTTTTCAAGAATTTCATTCGGTCCTGAATTCTTACTATTTGGGGAAAGGCAAGAGAGATGTGACAATATTTCAGGACCTTGTTGCAACACTGGCGCAAGATCCAGCCTCAGTCCTGTTCATAGACGATAATGAAGGTCACACCCAACGTGCGCGAAGCCTAGGAATTCAGACAATAACTTTTACCAATGTCACTACGCTATTGGAATCCCTGCGTTCCATGTCTGTGATCACTGATTCCGAGGCCGACAGAATCATTTCGGGATAGAGACGTGAGTGGCCACATGACTCTTACGATCATTGCATGACGCAGAAATGACCACCACGTTCAAAGCAGGTTACTTGGTCAAAGGGGCATCCAGCATGCGGCGGCCTCTTTCGGGAAGCCTGAATCCGGCCCGACTGATGAGCATAAGGTCATCTTTCACCTGTCGGCCTCCAGTCGTCAAGTAACCTCCTATTATCATACCATTGGCTCCGGAACGTAATGCAAGGCCCTGGAAGTCCCCAAGGTTCTGCTCTCGGCCTCCAGCCAGCTTAACAGTGGCTCGAGGTAAAATGAACCTGAAAATAGCAATAGTCTTTATGATCTCGAGAGGCTCGGGAGGTCGTGCATTTTCAAGAGGTGTTCCCGGTCTAGGATTCAATATGTTGATTGGAACACAGTCAACGCCAATTTCCGCCAAAGTGAACGCCATTTCCAATCTTTGAGAGCCTGTCTCTCCAAGACCTATGATGCCTCCGCAACAGGCTGAAATTCCTCTGGACAAGACTTTCTTCACGGTCTCCACCCTCTGCTGGAATTTATGGGTGGTGCAAATATTGGGATAATTATCCTGCGATGTTTCCAGGTTATGATTGTAGCGGGTAATTCCAACACCTTTAAGTCTGTCTACTCTGTCGTCATTCAGAAATCCAAGTGATGCGTCAAGGTTGATGTCGATTTCCTTTTTCACATTCTCCAGCGCGCCCAGGAGCGATTCAAAGTCCTGGTCATTAAGGGCGCCTCCACTGGTAACAGTGCAAAAACGGTTGGCGCCCCAATTGTAGGCTGAAACAGCTGCCCGCATAATTTCATCGCTCGATTTAAGTCCATAAATTTCACTCGAGCCATTATGACGACCGGATTGGGCGCAGAAGGCGCAATCCTCGGAGCATCTTCCAGATTTGGCATTTATCAATGAGCACGAATCAAAGTCATGGCCTTTGAAATGAATCCTAAGTCTGTCTGCGGACGCAGCCAGGGCCATAATCAAATCATCGGGCAAATCAAGCAGTTGCCTGGCTTCAGGTTTGGTTATCGAGCCCCCTGAAACTATTCGTTCTTCAATAGAATTGATGAACTCAACAAGTGAGTGGTTTTGCATTTATTACAGGCCTCCTGACAAACTGATTCAATGAATACACCAGCTTCAAACAAAAATCCACATTCTGTTGGGCATTGCTTGACTCTAACCGTCTGATGAAGGTTAAGGGATACTTGACTTCATCGTGACAGTGCTTAACTCACTAGTATCAGATGAAGTCAAACCCGCTAACTCCTGATTTACCGGGCGTAACCCCTGAAGATCCAGACATTGACCTTAGCGAAGAAACTCCCACGTTTGTAGGAAAAGTGTCTGAATCTGAAAGTTCAGGAGCGGATTTGTTGATGAAATAGAAGGTGGGACGTTATTATCGGTCTTTTCTCCTGACCGGCGCAAATTTTTTTGGGCAAGAGCATTGACATTTTCCCTTAGAATGTATAATTCTATAAGGCTTATGTTGATGCTCGTTTTATTAGCGAAGGTTAATAATTTCCAGCCAGACAGGAGAGTGAATAATGAATTATCCGGTTGTATCGCCTAATCAACTTGATCATTTTCTGAGCCAAGTTAGAAAGATACAGCCTCTAAGCCCTGAACGTGAATTTGAATTGGCGGTGAAGCTGAGTGACACAGGCGATGTTGAGGCTGCCCATGAACTGGTAGTTTCTCACTTGCCTTTTGTCGTAAAAGTGGCATTTCAGTACAGGCATTACATGCTGCCGGTTCAGGACTTGGTTCAGGAAGGAACCATCGGCTTGATGAAGGCTGTCAAAAGGTTTGATCCCCACAAAGGTTTCCGCCTGGTGTCTTTTGCCATTTGGTGGATCAAAGCTTACATCAAGAATTATATACTGAAGACGTGGAATCTGGTGAAGCTGGGAACCACTCAGGCTCAACGAAAATTGTTCTTTAGAGTTGGGGACATCGGAGAACATTCGAGCGAATCATCACGCTCGGACAAAATAAATGAACTTGCCAGTCAATTGAAAGTCAAGACTGACGACGTCATCGAAATGGAAGCTCGTGTTAGAGCCAGAGACTGGTCTCTGAATGAGACTTTCGGTTCAGACGGGGACCTCACCCCGATAGAACTGTTGGAAGACGAATCAGCGAATCAGGAAGCTCTAATGATCGAGGTAGAGACTGAGAGGCAACTGTCAGAAACCACTGAGAAGGCTTTAGAGAAGCTGGATTCCCGTGAACGTTTCATAGTTACCAAGAGATTCATGGATGAGGACCCGTGGACACTTCAGCGACTGGGAGAACACTTCGGAACCAGCAGAGAGCGGATGCGCCAGATTGAAAAAAGAGCACTAAAAAAGCTTCGAAGTGAGTTTTTGCCGCTGGTCCCAGAGGCTGCAGTGTAGTCAGTAAAGCAGTTGTTTGCTCAAACAATGCCGGAGTGGTCTTAAGATCGCTCCGGTTTTTTATTTTGACTCAAAGCCCTTAATGAAAAATTCGTACTGTGATCACTCAATCTTGACAATTTCTTCAACTCGAATTATTCGAAACGTGGTTAATTTTTTTTAGCCCAACAAATCGCAACCGGCCTTTAGGTTGAAATGCCCATTATTGTCTGCATTTTTCTATTCTCGTTTTTTTTCTCAACATCCCAAACAACAGTATATGGGAATTTCCTGATTCAGTCAGATATGGTCAGTGGAGTTCAGTTGGGCAAACTTCGGGAATTAGGGGGCAACTATAAAGATAAACTCACCACCGTATCCAGGAATACTCATCAACCCGAAGTTATCGGGGCTTCAAAATCAAGTCCGGAACAGGTCAGGTTAGCTGAGATCATGGATAACCAAATGGAATTACTTCAACCGCTGGTAGACCAAGAACAGACGCTGATGATGAATGTAGTCAACGGACTGAGTAGGGCGGATGCCGAAACATGGCTGGCCTCTTTCATATCCGTCAAGCCACTAAATTGTCCGTTGAAGAAGCAGAGAGAATGGATTGAAGCCATTATAAGCGGTGTCGAGAATAATCAGATTCCACTAAACAAAGAAATTCTGGCGCTGGTTACATGCATAATATCGATTGAATCAGGTTTCCATGCAGACCCTCTGGCGATTGATCCTTCCAGGGGAGAAGACATGTCCATGATACTTGAGCGAGCTGAGCGGGACATTGCCCAGAAACTCGGGACATTGATGTCTGTTCCGCCCATTCCGCATTTCTACAATATCTACAAGGAGAAATACTACCCACTTATAATGTCTTGCAGGACAGAAGGCGATGTGGAATCAGTCGCTAAAAAGGTAGTGGAAGATTTGAAGAAGGACATGGCTTTCCTCCCCGATTTTATGAAGTCTATTCTGGATAAGGAACTCAATAAGGTAAGGAACGTCATAAGAACCAAGGGGTCCATGCAACTGAATTTTCCAAGGGCTATCCAGATAATGAGGGAACGTGGGGAGGCATTCACGGAGGACGAACTCCGGGACTACATGTACACATTGAATGGAGGAGTAGATGTAGGAATAGCTGCGATTCGGCCAATGTTTGTTCAGTATGCGGCACGATATGGAACTCCTGGAAACCGCTCCTGGCTCTTTTTTGTAGGAATGGATTATCATTATGGTCCCTTCTCCAGCAGAAACATGATGGAACAGATCCGAATCAGGGACTTTTCCGGGAGGGACATACCTATTGACGGGGATTTTCTGCACTATGATGATTCAGGATTACCCGCCAATAAAGAGTCGGAGACGCTCAAAGCAGTTACTTCATTTTTTCCAAAAACAGACCGGTCCGAAATTTTTCAGAATTTTCTGCTGGAAAAACATCCCCATTACATCTACACAAACACTCACCAGAGAATAATGTCCTACCATCAGGCCAAGTTCGGTCCTACGCCCTTTGCCATAATCGGGGATCTATGGATGGGAGAAAGCGCGCAAATCAAACATGGGGCTACCTGGAAAACGCAGGCTTATTTGAAAAAGCTGGATAAACTACTAAATTCTGTACCATGGGATCAGGCCAACCAGTTCTAGAGCGCGGCGCCATTCATTTGTTGACACCGAGGAGCAAATATGAGAGAATCCGGCATAAATAAGGGCTTTGTCTTCATCATTGCTCATGATGGCGGGAGATTCTCCTCCCGGTTTGAGAGGAAACATTGAGACTCAAAAGAGTCACATCATTGTTATTGGCGGCAGTCATTACATTCACGCTGGTCCAACCTGCCGTTTCATCTACTTGTGGCCCGGACGACCCATCGGCCAAATGGTCTGCGTTGGTCCATGAGGATAACTCTCTCGTCTCAAGCGTGCTCTACATACCCTACATGTTTGTTGCGCTCCCGTGGCGGCTTATTGACGGAATCATAAACCCGAAGCCAACATCCAAATCCACCATGCCACCGGCGGCTCACAAAGCCCCACCGGTAAATCCCTAGACTCACATAATCCTCTTCAGCCAGAACCACTTTCCTAGAGCCCATTTAAGTCTTTGTGTAAGTTTGCTTCCCATATATTTGTCCGCAGTGCGTTTGATTGCTAACGATTGAGTGGGGTAGGGGTAGATCGTAGATGATATCGACTTCATGCCCAGCCGGTTCTTCATCGCCAAAGTGATTCCAGCTATCAATTCTCCGGCATTAGGGCCCACTACTGTGGCTCCGAGTATCTTGTCGCTTTTCTCTTCAACTATCATTTTTACAAAGCCGTCATGGGCTCCGTCTGTTATCGCTCTATCAACTTCACGCATTTCCAGCCCGAAGGTTCGCACCTTGAGTCCTTTCGCCAAGGCTGTCCTTTCGTAAAGACCTACATGGGCAATCTCGGGGTCCGTATAAACGCACCACGGGATTACAAGTTCACTAACCTTTGATGATTTCCTGAAGAGGGAATTTTCCACCACCAAGCGAGCAGCGGCGTCTGCTGCGTGAGTAAACTTGTGATTCATGCAAACGTCGCCGGCAGCGAATATATTAGGATTAGAGGTTTGAAGGTAATCATTGACCAGTATTCCTTTTCTGGAGTCGAATTCAACACCGGCTTTTTCAAGCGCCAAACCCCGAATGTTGGGGCTTCGCCCAGCCGAAGCAAGGATTTCATCCACTTCAATTTTGCCAACCACTGAATCCTGGGTGAATGTGATTGTTTTTGGGTGGGAGAGGGAAGAAACTTCTGAAAAAACGGTGTTTGGTTTAATCTCTATTCCATCCTCGATGAACTTGGAATGCAGTATGTCCGACGCATCTTCTTCCTCTTTTTCAAGAATGCGAGAATGCTTATGAAACAACGTGACTTTTGATCCAAACCTCGCAAATGCCTGGGCCAGTTCACAACCTATAGGTCCGGCGCCAACAACTGCCAGTCGATAAGGAATGGAATTAAGTTCAAATACGGTTTCATTTGTGAGGCAATCATCATGTTTCAGGCCCGGAATTTCAGGGATCACAGGATGTGTTCCGGTGCAGATGGCGGCTTTACTGAAATTAAGCGCCGAATCACCGACAGAAACCCTTGATGGCCCGATAAAGCACGCCTCTCCTATGAACACGTCTACACCGAGTTTTGCGAATTTATGGACTGAATCATTTTCACTGATTCGAGACCGAACCGATCTCACCCATTCCATCACAGAGCCAGAATTCAGCTTTAGCGGTCCCTGTATTTCAATCCCGAATCTTGAGCATCTGGAAATCTCGTTATAGGCTTTGGACGCCCTTATGAGGGCTTTTGAGGGAACACACCCGAAGTTGAGGCAGTCTCCCCCCATCAGACGTTTCTCAATTAGGGCCACCCGTGCCCCCAGGCTTGCGGCTATAGCTGAAGCAACAAGCCCAGCCGTGCCTGCGCCGATTACCACAAGGTTGTAACGGCGAGCCGGCACTGGATTAACCCAGTCCGGTGGCCGCACGCGAGAAATCAATGTCTCATTAAATCGATCTTCCCTGAGTTTCAATTGATCCTCATTATGTTTGGAGTTTCATTTTCATGTTAGCCCATGAAGGTTAAGAGATGATGAATCCAACAGAAAAGTTATATATCTCAACTGAGTGAAGAACGTCGTTTTTGGTCTTGACAGATCGTGAGAATGATGTGATTATTACCAGATGCCGAAGTGGCGGAAGTGGTAGACGCGCCAGGTTCAGGGTCTGGTGGGCGCAA
>CAZIVV010000018.1:0-2187 GCA_964542775.1 uncultured Desulfomonile sp. | reverse complement strand
GAGAGATTTATGGTCTGCTGCTTATCAATTCGGTTGGCGAGGACAAAATCAGTTTTCAGTCGATATATGCAGACAAAAAGGACGCTACAGGCGACTATCTGTTAGAATTTAAATCTTCAATGGAAGGTGAGACAATCGCTTCGGAGTCGGTGACCCTCGATGGGGGTAAAACCCTGTTCAGATATTGGGGTGAAGAATTTTCCCCACGCCTTGGACAGCGCGGCAAGACTCAGAGCGCCATCCCGTGGGACTCTTTTGATCAGGAAAGTGTTGATAGTTACACAAGATTGCTTACGATCTTCAATGGTAAAGACGAAACCCCATTACGGGAAACTCTTGTAAGTCTGTTGTGGGATGGTAGAGAAAAGCTGTCTGAGGATGAGGAAAACCAGGCTTTGTTGCTTTTCGGAACCGATGATTCAGTACGAAAATTGTTGAACCGAGATTTGATAGACCTCAGAGTTGTCAAAAATCCTGCTTCAAGGTGGGATGACAGACAGCTAATATGCTCAAATGTAATGACTTGTCTCAAAAAGTCTCTCGATTTCTTCGGGAGAAACTTACAACTTACAGAAGCGTCTGTTGAGAAACTTCAGAATACTTCGGGGGCGCCTGATTTTGTGGCAGTTAGGGAAGCATTGATCAACCAGTTCATTCATCAGGATTATTTCGACAAACACGCATCAGCCCAGATCGAGATTCGTCCCGATGAAGTGACATTTTTCAACCCGGGACATTCTTTTCTGTCAAACAGCGACCTGATAGATGGCGGGAAAAGCTATGCCCGTAATCCTCTTGTAGCCAGAGCCCTTCGATTGGTTGGGTTTGCCGAATTGGCGGGTTCCGGTTTAAGGGCATTGCAGGCCGTCTGGAGAGAGTCAAAAAGGAAACCTCCCAGGTTTGAATCAAACAAAGACTCCAACACTTTCTCCCTCACGCTTTATTGGAAACACGTGCCTAATCTTTTTGATACTGTCTGGAAAACCCGGTTAGGTGTGAAATTGACGCCCGAACAGGCGCAAATAATGAACTTGTCCGGAGATGTTTCAGGCGTGACCGTGGAGCAGGCAGCTTCCGGTACCGGGCTTACAGTTGAGGAAGCCGGGGCGTCGGTTGATTATCTCGTTAGACAGATGCTTGTCCAGAGGCGGGGTGAGCGCTATTTCGTTCAGGAACACCTTAGAGAGCTGGTAAGTAATGCCTAGTGAACGAAGCCAGGCCATCGTTTCGAAAGTACTCGATGCCGGATTATTATACCATAGGTTGGTTCTTGTTATTGGGCCTGCAGGATCGGGAAAAACTGTGATTTTAAAAATGCTCGAAGAAAAGTTGATGGCTCGACTGATAAATGTAAACCTTACTCTGAGTGAAAAACTGCTTCCCATTCCGCCGGTTAAGCGTCCCTTGATGGTATCAAGAGTCTTGGGGCAAGTTGTTTCCATTCAGGAAAGTCAGACCATCCTGCTGGATAACAATGAAATGCTATTTCATCCCGATCTCATGGTGGACCCTTTGCAGTTGTTCAGACAACTATCGAGAAATCGAACGATAGTCGCTTCCTGGACAGGTTCCATTGATGACGGTGATCTCGTCTACGCAGCCCCTGGTTGGCCCGAATATCGGCGTTATCCCGCGGCGGATATTGTCACGGTTTGTGTTCAGGAGGTGGGAGAGTTAAATGAAATACGGTGAGCTTTTCCAGTTTGATCCCATAGACACGGTTGTCCAGTTGCTTGACGCGGATGAGAAAGAGGCTGCCAGGCGCCTGGTCAGCACTTTTGTCATTTCGGATGACATGTCCGAGAAGATCAGGGGGATAATTGTCCCTCAGTTGCGCTTCGACAAGCCGTCGGACAACCGGGGTCTACTGATAGTGGGCAATTACGGTTCGGGTAAGTCTCATCTCATGTCAGTGGTGTCTGCCGTGGCCGAGGACAGTTCACTGGGCGCCGAGTTGACCAACACGTCGGTGGGACGGGACATGGCGAACATAGCAGGCAAGTTCAAGGTGGTGCGCATAGAGATCGGTTCGACCACGATGGCGTTGCGTCAGATACTGGTTTCCGAGCTTGAATCCGGCCTTGGGAGATTTGACGTCAGCTTCACGTTTCCCGCCCCGGATTCCGTGACCAGCAACAAGCCGGCCTTTGAAGACATGATGGCCGAGTTCCAGAAGACATACCCCGA
>CAZIVV010000017.1:0-9436 GCA_964542775.1 uncultured Desulfomonile sp. | reverse complement strand
CGCTGGCGTTATTTTCATCCTCGAACCCTTATCGAAAGCCTCCGCGCCATAAAGGACACTCTTGCCAGCGCCCTTCTCATCAAACATTCCAATGATTATCTCCAGACAAGTCTCAGTTTCAGCCAGTACGTCCTTCTGCTCAGTCAGGCCTCTGCCGCGTTGGCCCAATGCGCCGCTCTGGTGATTGGAATCCCGACTCTTGGACTGTCGTGGATTGTTCTCGGAGTTGTTGACCAGAATTCGGGATGGCCGCTGTATCTGACTTTACTGATTCTGCCTCCTGTCATGCTCGTTGGTGGGCTAATGCTGACAGGTGTTTCCATCCTGCTGGGTATAGTGGTCGGGTTTATCCTGGCTGTAGTTTCATTTGTGATCCAGTCAGTCCTGATGAAACTCTGAACAATTGGATCAGTCAGAGGCCAATAGTAGATTATTGATAAATAGTGCGGTCTGTCATCAAGCCGAGGATGCCGGAGCTTTGCAGTGAACGATGATTCATCGCATCTGAAGGCGATCCCGGCCACTGTCTGGCATTGCGCCGCGTATCATATTACATTACATGGAACTATCTGATATATGTGATTTCAGAACCCTTTTGTTTGACTAGACGAGGACGGTGTCACCATGCCTGAAGAAATCAATATTGCCATCATTGGCGGTGGAATTGTGGGTTGTTGGCTGGCCCTTGAACTTTCCGCAACACAGTCCGATATATTTCTTTTCGAGAAGAATACCGGGATCACTCAGGGGGAGAATCAATCTTCACGAAATTCCGGAGTTAATCATGCGGGTTTGAATTATGACACAAATTCCAGGCCCCTGAAGGCGAAGCTTTGCGTTGAAGGGAACCGTCTCTGGCAGGAATTCTGCGAGAAGCATTCGCTTCCCCTGCGGACAGTAGGCAAGCTTATGATAGCTTTGACGGAACCTGAAGAAATCGCTCTGGATATATATTACAGAAGGTCGATTGAATACGGCGTTTTTGGTGTGCGTAAAATCTCGGGCGACGAGGTGCGGGAGTATGAGCCAAATGTGGTCGCAAAATCAGCTCTCCACGTGCCATCCTCAGGCATATTTGAACCAACTTCGCTGTTAAGAAAGGTATATTTTCAGGCGGCAAATCAGGGAGTCGAGTTTCTCACTTCCACGGATGTGATCGAGCTTAAAGCCCAAAACAATCAAGCTTCCATGAAGATACGCTACAAGGATGGAGCTGTGGATTGGATAAAACCAAGGGTGATTATTAATTCAGCGGGAGTTCATGCCGTAAATCTGGCAAAAATGATTGATAAGGAATTTCCTCTCAAGGCTGCCCTGATTCGTGGGGATTCAATGAAATTTTACAGGACTTCCAGGCCCGAACTACATTTGAGGGGCATGAACATTTACCCTACCCCGCAAACAGTTCAGACCCCTTTCGGACTCCAGCATACTGTGGGAGTTCACATCACGCCTATGTTTGATTACGACAATGGTGAATTTGTCATAGGCAATACGTTCATGGTCGGCCCCAAGCTCACACCGGTGAACAGGGAAGATGATTTCCAGACACCGATCCCGGCGCCTGGCGTATTCATTAAAGATACCGGTTTCTTTCCCCAACTTAAGGTTGAGGATCTATCGCCCAATTTCAGCGGCGTACAGGCAAGGCTCGATGGCTATCCCGATTTTTACATAAATCGTGACAGGATGTGTTCGAATGTCATTCATCTGGTGGGGATTGATAGCCCGGGATTCACTTCGGCGCCGGCCATAGCCTCTTATGTGGTCCAAAACTTCTTCACATAGACTCAATGGCGCCAGGTTCAATGCCCTATCCGGGCAAAAAACCGCCTGAAAGCCTTCACGCCAACAGGCAGTTCATACTCACGAAATGCCACCGTCAAAGGGCAAATAACCCCTGCAGGGAAAAACTCACCAGGATGACCAGAACACTAGCCCAGTTTTATCCTGAAATATTTCCGTTTCCCCACTTGCAAGACCTGCTCTGTTTCTCCGATCGAAACTGCTGTGGCCGGATCTGAGACCTTCTCGCCGTCCAGTTTGACTCCACCTTGCTGAGCCAGCCTTTTGGCTTCGGCTTTTGATATATCGGCCACCATGGCTACGAGTTCGTACGCGGCCATACTGTTCCGGGAAAGATTTACAAGAGGGATTTCATCAGGAATTTCTTTTCTTTGAACAACTTTTTCGAAAGCTTCTTCGGCGAGTTTGGCGTCCGAACTTCCATGATATTCCGTGACGATACTGCGGGCAAGAGCCTTCTTGACACTCATTGGGTGGAAGGGGTCATTTAGATCCTGGTGTTTTTCGACTTCGTTAAGGGCCTCTCCGAATTTGCGGACTTCTGATTCATCGACATCAGTCAGAAGAGTGAAGTATTTTACAATCAGATCGTCGTTAATTGACATAGTCTTACCGAACATGTCCTGCGGGGTGTCATCAACGGCGATGTAATTCCTCTCGGTCTTGCTCATTTTCCTGGCGCCGTCAAGGCCCTCGATCAATGGTGTCATCATTACAACCTGAGGCTCCTGTCCGAACTGCATCTGCATATCACGACCTGCCAGGAGATTAAATTTCTGGTCTGTTCCTCCCAATTCGACATGGCACTTGAGCGCTACCGAGTCGTATCCCTGCATGAGAGGGTAAAGAAACTCGGTGATGCTGATGGGGCTACCTTCCTTGAATCGCTTTTCAAAATCGTTTCGCTCGAGCATCCTTGCCACGGTTGACCGATAGGCCAAATCCAGACAGTCGGCAAAAGACATGGAATCAAACCATTCACCGTTGTTACGGACCTCGGTTTTTTGCTCGTCGAGAATTTTGAAAACCTGCCTGGTGTAGTTTTTGGCGTGATCCCATACCTGTTCTTTTGTTAATCTGAGCCTGGCTTCATTTCTTTCGGTTGGGTCTCCGATTCTAGCCGTGAAATCCCCGATAAGGAAAATAGCGACGTGTCCCATATCCTGAAAATGCTTTAGTTTCCTAATTGTTACCATGTGTCCGAGGTGAATATCGGAAGCTGTCGGGTCTACTCCGAGTTTAACCCTGATTGGAGTCTGGGTGTCTATGCTCTTCTGTATCATCTTGCGCAGCTCTTCTTCGTGGATGACTTCCTCCACCCCTCTCATGATGTAGCGCATCTGTGTTTCTAGATCAGGAAATGACATGTAATTTGCCTTTCAGGGAATTTTGGCCGTAACAGATCACGGTCCAGATCGATCCTGTCGAATATTATTCAAACAGCCATCGCTTTTCAATTCAAATGGTGAGCTTATCAGAATAGTCGGACGAGATGGAGCAAAAATTCCGTGTTTCCTTTGGGACCTTTGATGGGACTCTCAATAAGTCCAGTGGGTTTCATGCCGATGCCTGAAGCAAATTTTTTTACGCTTTCAACCGCCGACATCATTTTGGAGCGTGACCTCACAACCCCACCCTTTTCGATAGCTTCCCGACCAACCTCGAATTGCGGCTTGACCAGCACAATCATCCAGGCGCCAACGGGAACAAGATCCCTTAAGGTCTCCAGAACCAGTTTGAGCGATATGAATGACAGATCAGCCACTACCGCATCCAGCGCAAACGGTATCAATGATTTGTCAAAGTAGCGTATGTTTGTGCGCTCTATAAGTGTCACCCTTGGGTCTGATCGAAGCTTCCATGCAAACTGGCCATAACCGACATCTACCGCAAGAACCCGCGCGGCGCCATGCTGGAGTAGACAGTCGGTAAAACCTCCGGTTGAAGCTCCGGCGTCCAGCACACTGGCTCCTTTTAAATTAACCCCGAAGTTTTGAATGGCGGCCTGCAACTTGAGTCCCCCCCTACTGACAAATGGAAGGTCTTCTGTGATAGTTATTGAACAGTCCGCTGACACTTCTCTTCCAGGCTTTTCATGTTTTTCACCGTTGACAAACACACGACCCGCCATGATCAAAGCCTGAGCGCGCTGTCTTGTATCGACGAGATTTTTTTTGACCAAGAGAGAATCGAGCCTGGTCTTCAGGGGCGAATTTTCCATGACATCCAGAATTTTCAGGATCCCGGCACGATGGTGAAGTCCAGAACGTCAACTATGTTAAGTCCGTAATAGAGATATATCATACCAGCGCCCAGGAATTCCTCAGGTTTATGCACCGTGAACTGATAGTTATAGGTTCCGTTCTTGCCCGACAGTTTGACAGTCTCCTCATATTGTCTGGAGTCAGGCAGCTTGACGACAAACTTCAACGGGATTTCTGTCGAGGTGGCCTTGTAGGAAAAACGGACCATGATTGTGAGACGGTCACCGTACAAACCGGCGTTAAAAGTTCTTGATGCGCCCAGGAATTTCCAGTCTGCATCGACCAATGTAGCCGAACCAAGCTGTAAATCGTAGATGGAGAGTCTGCCGGGCATTTCCCATGACAATTCACCATTTCCCTCAGACGCAGCATTTTTTCTGGCTCCCTGTTCCTGTTTTGCGCCCGCAGAATTTGCGGATGTAGCTTTTGGGCTCTGTGCCAGAACGAAAGCAGCAACCGCCACAAACATAATAGTCGCCAGGATGGAAAAAAATCTTGGGAAGCTCGGGCTAACTGGCTGTATCATGCCCCCCACCATTTTGGAGTTATCGGCTTGGCTGTAACAGGCGGCGCGCCTTTTACGGTGGTCAGTGAGCGGGATGATTCGGATTCCAGGCGCTCGAAATCGGATTTCCTTACTTCCTGCGATGAGGCGTCATTGAGTGCGCCAGGAGATATCATTTCCAGGAACTTTTCCTGAAGACTCGGGGCTGCCTCGGTTCCCTGGTCAGGACCATCCTTTTTCCGCAGTTTCGACCCCAGAAAACTGAAAACAAGCCACAGCACAAATATCATTACCACAGGGAGCATTTCACCAAGCTTGTCTTTTATCTGGTCAAATTCCGGCATCGCGAAACACCTCCTTGCAATGGAGCTCATGTTCTGATCACCTATATTGACATATCCTGGCGCACAATTCAATTTGATCCACGACACTTCGGGCGGTTGTCAAAGTATTTTCCTTGAATGTGATCCATCAAATCGTGTATATTTACGAACTTGTGTGTAAAAACATTCGCAAGACCAAGTAGCCTGGAGGTAGAGAGACATGGCCGCGAGAATTCACAACTTTAACCCTGGACCCGCCGCTTTGCCTTTGACTGTCCTGGAGCAAGCCCAAGAAGAATTTCTTGATTTTAAAGGCTCTGGTATGTCAATAGCCGAGATCAGCCATCGGTCACCCCTGTTTGACGAGGTAATCAACGACGCTGTGTCTCGACTCAGGAGACTGTTGAAAGCCTCTGACAATTTTAAGGTTCTTTTTCTGCAAGGTGGAGCGAGCACTCAGTTCGCCATGATTCCAATGAACCTTATTCCTGCCGGAAAAGTCGCAGAGTACATCAACACCGGAACTTGGTCCACAAAGGCCATCAAGGAAATAGAACTGCTGGGCAAACCCCACAAGGTCATAGCGTCGAGCGCTGACAGGGATTTCTGTTACATCCCGAAGAGTTATGAGGTTTCTCCGGATGCGGCTTATCTGCACTACACTTCCAACAACACTATCAAGGGAACACAGTGGGCCAGTGCGCCGCAGGCCAAAAATGTGCCTTTAGTGTCGGACATGTCATCTGACATACTTTGCAAGCCTTTTGACATAAACACCCACGGGCTTGTTTACGCTGGAGCGCAGAAGAACCTTGGACCGGCGGGTGTGACGGTTGTGATCATTCGTGAAGACATGCTTGAGAGATGTCCCAAGGACATCCCGACAATGATGCGTTATACTACTCATGCAGAAAAGAATTCCCTTTACAACACCCCACCTTGCATTTCCATCTACCTGGTTGGACTGGTCCTGAAATGGATCGAGGACACCATAGGCGGGCTGGAGGCAATGGAAACCCGGAACCGGCAAAAGGCGGACCTTCTTTACGGTTACATGGACGCCAGTGGTTTTTACAGGGGAACAGCCGACAAGGATAGCAGATCGCTAATGAACGTGACATTCAGACTACCGACTGAAGATCTTGAAAAAATGTTCATCTCGGAGGCTACAAAAAGTTCTCTTGGCGGTTTGAAGGGCCACAGATCCGTTGGCGGTTGCAGGGCTTCCATTTACAACGCCCTGGGACTCGATTCCATCAATGCGCTTGTAGACTTCATGAAGGAATTTGCAAGAAAAAATGGATGATTCGATCGTTAAAAAAATATTGGTGACTGAGGCCATCCACAGTAGTGGCCTCGATTTGCTCAGGAATTGTGAAAGTGTGAATATTGACTACAGGCCTGAGCTGAGTGAACAGGAATTACTTCGCGTCATCGACCAGTATGACGGCCTGATAATTGGTTCTAGGACGCAGGTTTCCCGGACTTTGCTGGAGAGCGCGCCCAGGTTAAGGGCGATAGCCAAAGTCGGGGCTGGACTTGCAAACATAGATGTTCATAGCGCTACGGCAAAAGGGGTAGCAGTGTTGACCTCCGCAGGGGTCAACGCTGTCTCCGCAGCCGAACACACACTTGCGCTTGTGATGTCCGCCAGTCGACATATTCCATTTGCAGACGCGTCAATGAAAGCTGACAAATGGGAAAAGAAGAAGTTCCAGGGAGCGGAACTGGCCGGCAAGACTCTTGGAATACTAGGCTTGGGACAAATCGGGGCCATGGTCGCCAGAAAAGCTACCCATGGGCTGAAAATGAATGTGATCGGATACGATGCTGTGATCAGTCGTGAATCCGCCCAGCAAGCAGGCGTGAAACTGGTCACAGTTGAGGAAATGTTATCCGGCTCGGATATAATCACGGCTCACATCCCCCTTACGGAAGGCTCTAAGGAGCTCTTTAACTCCCGGGCATTCGGCATGATGAAACAGGGAGTTATTCTGGTAAATACCTCTGACATGGGAATAATAGACATACCGGCTCTGGAAAAGGCCCTGGATAGCGGCCATGTATCATGCGCTGCTCTTGATATTACAGAGGAAAAGCAGTCTTCTGTAACTCCAGTTCAAAAGCATCCACGGGTTATTCTTACCCCTGATTTGAGCGCGCAAACCGGAGAGGCTGAAGAGAATTTTTCAATTTCAGCAGCCAACCATGTTATTGATTTCTTTGAAAAGGGTCTTCTGACGAGCGCTGTGAATGTGCCGAATATAGAACCGGGCCAACGTGTCGTAGTTGGACCGTATATGGATCTGGCGAGGCGTCTCGGGCAATTCCTCGGAGGACTGGCCTCAGACAGTATTTCCAGATTTGAGGTCCAGCTTTGTGGCGAGATCGCTCAGGTTGATGTGGAACCAATAGCCAATGCTGGACTCTGGGGTCTGCTAAGCATAGTCGAGGGGCCACATGTCAATTATGTAAATGCGCCGGTAGCCGCCAGAGACCGCGGCATCAGAGTCCTGCAAACTACCCAGAGATCTGAGCAGCAATTCGGGGCCTCGGTAAAAATGACCCTGACATCCTCCAGCGGCTCTTCCATTAGCGTGGAGGGCGCGCTTATCCAGAGGATCGGCAATGAGCCAAGGATAATTGGCATCGACACTTATGTCACCGAAGCGGTTCCCAGCGGACCCATGCTCTTGATAAAAAACAGGGATATTCCAGGAATGATAGCTGGAGTGTCTGGCGCTCTGGCCAAGAGTGGAGCCAACATTGCCCAGATGAATCTTTCGCGTGACAAGGCCGGCGGTACCGCTATATCAATACTGAACCTGGACTCGCCAGCCGATGAGACCACTTTGAACACTATAAGGTCCATCGATGGAATCCTCGGAGCAAAACAGCTAATTCTTGATCCATGATGGAATGTTCAAAAACACTTTTGAATGAACATTTCTTTTTGGCGCCGTAAAGGCAAAAAAGTTGGAGAAAGGCGTTTCAAATTGAGCACTCTGGTCATTTTAGGAACTCAATGGGGAGATGAAGGAAAAGGCAAGATAGTCGATTTACTAACCAGTAGAGCCGATGTTGTCGTCCGCTTTCAGGGTGGAGCCAATGCTGGTCACACCCTCAAGGTTGCTGGAGAACAAATAATTGTCCATTTAATCCCATCAGGCATTCTCTACCCCAACATTGTCAACATAATCGCCAACGGGGTAGTAATGGATCCAGCAGTCATACTGGAGGAGAAAAACGAATTACGAAGCCGTGGACATTTCCCCACGGATTCTCAGCTCCTGATATCGGAAAAAGCCCAAGTGATAATGCCCTATCACAAATTGATAGATTTGGGACGTGAAGAAATACTTGGCTCATCAAAAATAGGCACCACAGGAAGAGGCATTGGGCCCGCATACGAAGATAAAGCATCAAGAATGGGCATCAGGGCCGGCGATCTGCTCCGACCTGACTGGTTGAGGAAAAGAATTGCTTCGGCAATAGAAGAAAAGAATTTTCTGATTGAAAAGAGGTTCAACAAACCTCCGCTCCAACTCGATCAGTTGGTTGAACAATACCTCGATTATGGGGCCCAACTTGCCTCTCACATAACAGAAACCACTTCTATCATTCACTCCAGGATAGCCTCCGGCTCGAATGTCCTCTTCGAGGGCGCCCAGGGAACGCTTCTGGATATTGATCACGGAACCTACCCCTTTGTCACATCTTCGAACGTTGTCGCGGGAAATGCGTGCAGCGGGTCTGGCGTTGGCCCAAGCTCAATTGAGAACGTCTGGGGGGTTGTAAAAGCGTATACCACCCGCGTGGGTGAAGGCGGTTTCCCCACGGAGTTAAACAACGAACTGGGCGAAGAGCTTCGCCACAAAGGCGGGGAATATGGCGCAACTACCGGAAGGCCAAGACGTTGCGGATGGCTTGATATGGTCATAGTCAACCATAGCGTCCGCCTCAACGGGTTGACTGGACTAGCCCTGACAAAAATGGACGTCCTGACCGGTGTGTCACCAATCAAGATAGCCACCGGCTACGAAATCGACGGCAAGCTTACGGACAGAGTTCCATCCAATATTGAAGATCTCGGCAGGGTGATCCCGATCTATAGGGAAGTAAAGGGATGGTCAGAACCTCTTGATGAATGCCGCTCTTTTGAAGATCTTCCCAAAAATGCGCGGGACTTTGTGGAAACCGTGGAACATCTCTCCGGCATCCCAGTCACCCTCGTTTCTGTTGGCCCAGGACGAGAACAGAGCATGTTACGAAAGCCACCTTTTTAGGAGCAGGATCGAACAGGCATAAAATAAAAAACCAGTCAGAAAAACATCTGACTGGTTTTTTTTGGATGGAAGCGTAGATTCTACATTTTGTTTAGTCCCCTACTCTCCTGTTCCAGGAACCAGCCAGCACGCAAAAGGCATCAATATATTCAATAGCAAAAATAGGCAATTAGATATTTAAGCTCAAATATTTTTTTATTGTGAATACATTATGAATTAAAAAAGCTTGACAACATACCTATAATATGATTG
>CAZIVV010000016.1:0-13548 GCA_964542775.1 uncultured Desulfomonile sp. | reverse complement strand
GGGGTCGTGCTCCTGAACCTTTCCTCAAAAGCCTAAACCGGTTCATAGTTTTTGGGTTACTGTCCCGCTATCAATGGACAAGATTCATGCCAGATATCTCACTTTCTCAAAGAGATAGCCTCAAACAGGGTCGTTCCAAAGAATCCAACGACGGTGAACGAGTGTTGCGACGAACAACCTGGCCGGCATGGCTGGTACTGATGGCTTGCATCCTGCTTACCGTGTCTGCTTCGATTTA
This sequence comes from uncultured Desulfomonile sp., assembly GCA_964542775.1. GTDB lineage: Bacteria > Desulfobacterota > Desulfomonilia > Desulfomonilales > Desulfomonilaceae > CAITZA01. Next base: position 13,310 of record CAZIVV010000016.1, on the reverse strand, counting down.
CATAAAATTTGATGTTGACGCTATGCTGAAGCGGGAGTTTCTTTTCGCCTCTAATGAGATCCGGGTAAAGATAGAAGACAGGCTGAAAGCGCATGAGCAAATACTTCTTAGTGGAGCAGCGCTGTTTGACGCCTCCGAGGAGGTTGACAGACAAGAGTGGAAGACGTTCCTGCAGCGGACAAAAGTAGAATCAATTCTCCCCGGCATACAGGGAGTCGGTTTTTCGCAATGGATCCCACCTGAAGAGCTTGAAGAACAAATAAAGAACATCCGTAACCAGGGGTTCCCAAATTACAGCGTCAGGCCCGAAGACAAACGTGACTCCTATTCTTCCATCGTCTATCTGGAACCATTTTCAGGCCGGAACCTTAGGGCGTTTGGTTATGACATGTTTTCCGAACCGGTGCGCCGGGCAGCGATGGAGCGGGCTCGGGACATGAACGAAGCCGCGCTTTCAGGCAAAGTAAAACTGGTACAGGAAACGGACGAGGATATCCAGGCGGGCACCTTGATGTACGTCCCTGTTTACCGGAAGGGCATGCCGACAGACACAGTGGAACAGCGGCGTGCGGCTTTGACAGGATGGGTCTACAGCCCCTATCGGATGAATGATCTGATGCGGGGAATCCTCGGAGGATGGGATTCTCCGGAAGGTTTGAGGATTGGCCTGCAAGTTTACGATGGAACTACGATTTCCAGGCAATCACTTCTTTATGACAGTCAGGCTTCAAAAGACGGCGAGACGGTTCTACAGGGCAGGTTCACCGAACAGAAGCAGGTCAATTTCAATGGTCGACCATGGACACTTAATTTCACATATCTTGGCAGGCAGTCTCTTTTTGCGGATTATGCAAAGGTCTGGATGAGTTTGACCAGCGGGCTCGTGATCAGCTTTCTCCTGTTCGGATTACTCATGTCCTTGCTCAACAACAGGTTCAACGCCATGCAGATGGCCGACAATCTCACTCAGGAACTGAGATTGAGCAACAACCTTTTGAGCACATTGACCGTGGCTCAGAGCAATTATTTCCTGGAGGCAAATCCCGGAGAACTTTTTGACGGATTGCTGGAAGCCCTGCTCGATCTCACCAAAGCTGAATACGGTTTTATTTCAGAGATTATGAGAGATGAAAATGGCAAACCTTATCTGAAGACTCTGGCAATCACCAACATATCCTGGAATGACGCCACACGGGATTTTGTTGAAGAATATGGGCGGGAAGGACTGGAATTCCGAAATCTGGACAATCTTTTCGGCTCCGTAATAAAATCCGAAAAACCCGTAATATCTAATGATCCCCTGAATGACCCCAGAAGAGGCGGTCTTCCGCCGGGACACCCGGCCCTGCGATCTTTCCTGGGATTGCCGTTCCATGCTGCAAATGTATTCGTTGGAATGATAGGGCTTTCCAACCGTCCAGGAGGATTTGATCAAACCGTAGTGGATTTTCTCCAGCCTTTCCTGGCGACATCGGCGGGCATAATTCAGGCCTACAAAAATGAGAGGCTCAAGAAGAAAGCGGAGGAGGAACTTGTCAGCGCCCGCGAAGAAGCTGAACGGGCTAATAAGGCAAAAAGTGAGTTCCTGGCAGTAATGAGCCACGAAATACGCACCCCTATGAATGGAATACTGGGTATGACGCGGGTTGTCCTGGACAGCGATCTGACCCGAGAACAAAGAGACAGCCTGAATCTCGTGAATTATTCTGCTGAAGCTCTGCTTTCCCTGATCAATGACATCCTGGATTTTTCGAGAATCGAGGCCGGCAAGCTGGACCTTGACTACAGCGATTTCAAAATCCGTGACAGGATAGATGAAATAATTAAGTCCCTGGCTGTTCGAGCGCACGAAAAGAACCTGAAAATTGAATTGAATATCGCTGAAGATGTTCCTGAAATTGTATCGGGCGATCTGGCGCGACTGAGGCAGATCATGGTTAATCTTGTCGGTAATGCCGTCAAGTTTACGGATGAGGGTAAAATAGATGTCAGCGTCGAGCTGTTGTCCCGATTCGATGATGAAGTAGAGCTTCAATTCGCTGTTAGTGACACGGGTGTTGGAATACCTATAGGCAAACAGGAGATTATATTCAACCCGTTCACTCAGGCTGATTCATCGACCACCAGAAAGTACGGTGGGACCGGTTTGGGGCTGGCGATAACCTCTCAGCTTGTTGAAATGATGCACGGTAAAATACGGCTGGAGAGTGAACCGGGGGTGGGCAGCGTGTTCATTTTTACCTGCAGGCTTGTCAAAAGAGATGTTATGGCCGAACCTGAAGATGAACTAGATTTGCAGTCGATTAAAGGCTTAGGAGCGCTTGTTGTTGATGACAATGAAGTCAACCGTAAGATTTTGAAAAAAACTCTGGAAAAACATGGGATGAAACCGGTGATGGCGGAATCGGCCAAGCAGGCCCTGGAACTTCTCGATTCCGGACATCCGGACGGACCCGGTTTGAAAATAGCCTTGATTGACGTCATGATGCCGGAAATTGACGGTTTTGAGTTGACAAGACTGATTCGTAAAAACCCTCAACATAAACATTTAAAAATACTAGCCATGTCGTCAATGAATCCTCAGGATAGCTGCGAAAAGTTTTCTGAACTGGACGTTGACGCCTGTTTATGCAAGCCACTGAATCATGTCGATCTGCTCCGAACCATCGCTTCAATCCTCTCAGCTTCAAAAACCGGAGACAAATCCGCAACTGTGGCGCCGGAACCTGATGAATATCAACAACCGCTCAAAATTCTGCTGGTTGAAGATAACGTCGTCAATCAGAAACTCGCTCTACTCCTGTTGAAAAAAAGAGGTCACTCTGTCGTTGTCGCAAATAACGGTCTGGAGGCTGTGGAGAAGCATAAATCCGGAGATTTCGACCTGATATTAATGGACGTGCAGATGCCGGAAATGGATGGACTGGATGCCACAAGGACAATCCGGAAATACGAACAATTCACCGGAAAACACATCCCAATAATCGCAATGACCGCTCATGCCTTCAAGAAAGACGAAGAAATTTGCCTCAAAGCAGGAATGGACGCTTATGTATCCAAACCAATCTCGAAGTCCCTACTATTTGAAACCATCAGAAAACTGTTCAGTAAGAGGGGCTGAAACAGGTTTGTTAAAGACGGTTTTTTAGCTTTCAATCCCCTGGAATGGAGTCCGAAAGAATCCAAAATGTTTCAGAGAAAGTTTCGTCTTTTTCAGATAGAGCCTACGACCAGGTGCAACCTGAGGTGCGTCATGTGTCCCTGGAAGGAAATTCACCAGTCGGGACGGGACATGGACAAGGGGCTTTTTGACAAGATTTCTGAATATTTTATTCATACAGATGAAGTTGATCTGACAGGTTCAGGGGAGCCTCTGATGAACGAAAATCTGGCAGAAATGGTGAGAAGATGTAAAGACTCACACTGCCGGGTCGGATTTAGCACCAACGGTGTATTGCTGAAACCGGATCGAATGGATGAGCTGCTGGAGGCTGGTCTGGATTGGGTAGCTCTTTCGATAGACGCCGCAACGGAGGAAGTTTATCGAAAAATAAGAGTCGGTTCTTCCCTGTCTCATGTCAGAGAAAATCTCGAATATATCAAGACTCTCAGGAGGTCCACAAAAAATGGCAGACCTTCATTGATGATCTTTTTTGTAATGATGCAGGAAAACTATTTCGAACTGCCCGCCCTGATTGACATGGCAGTCCATTTTGGGGCTGATTTTGTTGTCGCCAAACAGATCGACGTGTCACCCAGTGCAGACCATTACGACAAGAGAATTTTTGAAATTGATAACTTAACAAATCTCAAGGAGAAATTGGGAAAGGTTCTGGATGAATCCAGACAAAAAGCTTCAGCTGCTCATCTCAAGTTCAGAATCTACGAGATTGCCCCGGATCAAAATGCCATTTGTGAACAAGATCCCCTGAAAACATTATTTATTTCAGCAACAGGTTTTGTGAGTCCTTGTATTGGCTTGGCGTACATGAACCAGAGATACTTTCGCGGTCACAAAATTCAAACCCCGAGACTCAGGTTTGGCAATCTCAGTACATCCAACTTGTCTCAAATACTGGAATCCAGCGAATATGCGTCCTTCCAAAACGTTTTTAAAAGAAGGACAAGACACCGTTTCATTTACGACGCCTTTTCATTGTTGACCAATTCCATCGGTCTTAGTTCCTCTCCAAAACTTCCCCTCCCGCCACATGCCTGTAGTCATTGTTACAATCTTTATGAAAATTAAACCATCAACAAAAATATCTTGAGTTTTGTAATATTTTTATTCAAGCTATGGGGTATGGTTCCGTTCTTACTATGTTCGTATAGGAAACCATTTCAAGAACTCAAAAATCTATCTATAGCAAGGAGGTCAACTAATGTCGGAGAAGCAATCTCAGTGGTCGGCTCTCATCCGCACGGAGGATTGGCTGGCAGTGTGGTTAGGACTATTAATTATTGGCTTGCTCATCGGTGGTCTTACCGTCAAAGTCCCCAGCTTCAGGTGGACTACAGATACTGAATTCAAATCTTTCACAACTGAGGCCCTTCCAGGCTTGGACTCGATAGCCAAGGCTGCTACGGATAAAGGAGAATCGGCGCTTCAGGCACAGGCCGTAGCCCTGAAAGCAGCCATAGAGAAGGGTGATCGCAAGACAGTGTCGGACGCGGCCAAAAAGTTTCAGGAGGCTGCCAAGGGGGTAAAAGACTCATACCTCAAGAAAAAAGCCGGATCACTGGGCAAAGAAATCGACGGCAGCGCTTCAAATGTGATCAGCAAGGTTTTTTCACAGGATAATCTCACACGGACACTATATCTTGCCTTGGGGATGCTTGTTCTGAGTTGCATCGCTCTCGGTCTGATGTCGGTAAATGTTGCGACGTTTGCGATTGGTTTTCCAATCGTTTTCATTCTCGCTTGGCTCTCTCAGTTTCTCGCCGGGAATCAAACAATAAGGTACTTTGGCCTTGAATACGTATTGTGGTGCCTTATGATAGGGCTGTTTATCAGTAATGTCATAGGATTGCCCAGATGGCTTCAGCCTGCGGTAAGAACCGAGTTTTACATCAAGACAGGCCTCGTCATCCTGGGTGCGAACATTCTCTTTGGTGAAATTCTGGAAGCTGGGGCTCTGGGTATGATCCAGGGTGTTCTGGTCGTTAGTGTAATCTGGTACGCGACTTACTGGATTTGCAAAAAGCTGAAACTTGACGATGAATTCTCGGCGCTACTTTCAAGCGCTGTTTCGATCTGCGGGGTTTCTGCTGCCATAGCTACATCCGGAGCTATAAAAGGTGACCCCAAAAAGCTTAGCTATACCACATCGCTGGTTCTCATATGCGCCGTTCCCATGCTTGTGTTGCAGCCCCTGATTGCCAAGTGGTTCAATATTCCTGATGAGGTCGCCGGAGCGTGGCTGGGCGGAACGTTGGATACAAGTGGATCAGTGGTCGCAGCTGGAGCGCTGATCAGCGATACTGCGATGAAAGTCGGAGTCATCGTTAAAATGTCACAGAACGTTTTAATCGGGTTTGCGGCTTTTATTCTGGCGGTGGTCTGGACTTACAAGAAGGCCGAAGAAGTTCCGGGCGGAGAAAAACCGGGCTTGATGGAAATCTGGATCAGGTTCCCAAAATTCGTTCTGGGATTTATGGGAGTTTCCATCCTCTTTTCATTTTTCCTGAGTCAGGAAATCGTCTCAGCGACAAAGAGTTCTTTGAACGGCATTCGAACCATGTGGTTTGCGCTTGCGTTTACCTCGATTGGTCTGGAAACCAACTTCCGGGAAATTTCCACAATGGGAGGCGGTCGTCCTGCATTGGGATTCCTCGCCGGACAGAGCCTGAACATTATTTGGACGCTCATACTTGCCTACATCATTTTTGGGGGATACCTGTTCCCGGTTCCAAAGTTTTAATCGAAATCTCCTGAGAATTTTGATCTAACCAAGATAAGGCTCACTTGCGAAAAACTGAATGCAGGTGAGCCTTAAATTTTTAAACAGCCGATTGTGTTTATTGAGAGCAAATGTCTGCAAAATGATCGCCACTGCCCTTCCCTTCCAGGTTGCGCTCTCCCAATCAAACATGATAGATTATCCAAGAGTCTTCCAGACGTTGTGTTCCAGAGGTTTTTATGAGATCAGGGCGAAGGGTTCTTGTAATAGATGATGAGACTGCCATCCGTGAAACCCTGGAAATGTTTCTTGTAGAGAAAGGTCTTGAGGTCTTTCAGGCTGGGGCCGGACTTGAGGGACTGCGAAAATTCGTTGAGTTAAGACCTTCGTTAGTCATCCTGGACATCAGGTTGCCTGACATTTCAGGTATGGAGATACTCAAGAAAATTCTGGAGATCGATTCAGACGCCAAGATAATAATGATCACCGCATTTCATGATATGGAAACCACTATAGACGCCATGCGTCACGGGGCGTTTGACTACATTCACAAACCAATTGATGTCGATGAGCTTGACCAGGCTATTAACAAAGGACTGCGTGAAAACGCCGAGGCGACAATAGAGTCTTCCGACGTGGCCCTCCAATACGAGGGCATGGATCATCACACTATTGTTGGCAAAAGTCAGGCAATACAATCATTGTTCAAGACCATAGGCCTGATGTCGCGGCACAGACAATCTGTCCTGATTGAAGGTGAGACCGGAAGCGGAAAAGAATTAATTGCTCACGTCATTCACGAATCCTCCATCACGAGAAACGAGCCTTTTGTCACCGTGGACTGCACCACGCTAGTGGAAAACCTGTTTGAGTCGGAACTTTTCGGCTACGAAAAAGGGGCATTTACAGGGGCATCTGAAACAAAGAGGGGCAGAATCGAATTAGCTCAGGGAGGAACCATTTTTTTCGATGAAGTGGGGGACTTAAATCTTCCGCTGCAGGCAAAATTGCTCCGGTTCCTTGAGTCGCGAGAGTTCACGAGGTTGGGCGGGCACAGGACACTGTATTCAAACGCTCGCATCATCGCCGCTACCAACAGGAAACTTCTGGAATTGGTGAATTGCGGTCAATTTCGACAGGATCTGCTTTTCCGCCTGAATGTTCTTCAAATCAAGGTACCACCTCTACGTGAGCGTCTGGGAGATATTCCGGATCTCACCAGGTTTTTTCTGTTTAGAATCAACAAAGAGTTGGGGACAAAGATAAAATGTATCGAGGAAAATGCTCTTTCATTCCTAAACTCCCACTCATGGCCAGGAAATGTAAGAGAATTGAAAAACGTTCTGACAAAAGCCGCCATGGAAACCAGGGGATCTATAATCGACCTGGAGGGCCTTTCATCAATTCTTTGTGTCACTCAAGTCGATGAGAAAGCTTCAAGTCCCGGGAAAGGGCTCGATGAGATTCAGAAACAGTATATTCAAAGGATTATGGATGAATCATACTGGAATCTGTCTGAAGCAGCCAGAAGGCTTTCTATTAGCCGCCCCACCCTACGCAAACGATTAAAGTCATATGGCCTAACCAAGAAATAACATCAAACAGCCTTGCCTTTCCAATATTTTCCATATCTGGAAACTTTTTTGCCAATTCTCAAAGAATTACTCCCATCTCCGCATCATTCTCTTTATACCTCTTCCTGTTACAGGGTGCGCCTGACACGCTGGATCACCAGCCGGGGCACATTTTATGCACATCAGAACAACGCTAAAAAAACAATCGGAGCATCCCAGGGGTGAAACCATGAATTTGAGTTACGAATGCGTTGAGAGAAATGCCGAACGAATACCAAACAGGCTAGCGATAATAGATGGGGCCAGCGGGGCCACCATGACCTATTCACAGATGAATTCCCAGGTCAATTCAATCGCTAACGGATTATTGGCAATGGGAGTCCAAAAGAATGACCGTGTCGCAATTTATTTGCGGAACATTCCCGAATTCCTAACAGCCTTCATGGCTATAGCGAAAATAGGGGCAATAGCGGTTCCGTTCAACATAATGTTAAAAAAGATCGAAATCGAATACATTATGAACCACAGCGAGTCCCGGATAATGTTCGGGATGGCGGAAGAAACGTCAGAAAATGTGACACCCATTCTGGATAAACTCCCAAAACTTGAAAAGGTTATCGTGGTTAGAGGACAGAAAACGGGATCCCTACATCCTAAAGAAACACCTTTTGAGAAGCTTCTTGAATATGATGACCAGTTTAAGGCCGTTGATGTTGATCCTGATGATGGTTTGTCCATTCTCTACACGTCAGGGACTACCGGCAAACCCAAGGGGGCGCTTGCGACTCACCAAAGCTGGTTGTCTCAGGCAATATTAAACGCCGGACAGGTAGTGCCCATGTCGGAAGAGGACCTAATAATCACAGGAGCGCCTCTGTTTCACGTCTACGTGGTTCTGACCGCTCTGCCCACCCTGTGGACAGGAGCCTGCTTCGTTACACTGGAAAGATTTTTTCCAACCAATGCCCTGGAATTGATCACCAAATACAAGATGACTCATTTCATGGGCACACCTACAATGTGGGCTTATATGATAGAGGAATATCTGAAGAACCAGGACAAGTACGACGTATCCACATTGCGCCTTGGACAGGCAGCGGGATCATCTTTTCCCGCTGAACTTGGCCGGCAGGTTGAAGACGTTTTCAAAATAAATTTGATTGAGTGTTATGGATCAACTGAATCATCGAGCACAGTAACTCACACAAGGTATGGTCATTTTGTCCCCGGAACGTCCGGCTGGCCGGCACAGGGGTGGGCTATCAAGATCGTTGATTTCGAGGGAAACGAAGTAGACAATGGAGAGATTGGAGAGTTGTGGATAAAGGGCCCGGGTGTCCTCAGAAAATATTGGAATGATCCTGAAAACACTACAACGAAGATCAAGGACGGTTGGTGGAAGTCCGGCGATCTTGCTTACGTTAGAGGCGACTCCAACACCGATTGTCTCCTTTATCTGGTCGATAGAAAAGACGACATGCTCGTTTGTGGCGGATATAACATCTATCCTAGCGAAGTCGAGAATTATCTGGCGCAGAATCCAAAAATACTCCAGTCGGTGGTCATAGGTATTCCTGACGCTCTCAAAGGGGAGATTCCGAAGGCCTTCGTGGTTTTGGCTCCGGGCCAAAGCGCAACGGAAGAAGAGATGATCAGGTGGTCCAAGGATAACATGGCCGCCTACAAGGCCCCAAGAATATTTGAATTTACCACAATGGATGAATTGCCCAAGACAGCGACCGGCAAGATATTGAAGAGAGAACTCAAGAGAATGGAGACGGAAAAGCGCACAAAAAGCGCCTGATTGAAGTCCATTAACTAAAACAACTCTTAACCGCCCCAGTGTTGTCACCCTCTATGCTAGGGGGGTGGCGACACAGCGAACACCGACCATTAAACAGAACAGTAGATTTTTTAAGATTAGATTTGATGCCGGATTCCGCCACGAGACCTCACGAGAAAGGTTTCATGTCTTTTTAAGAAACAGAGCGTCCGGCATCTCGAGTTCCCATCTGATTGCCGCTGAACGAAGTAAAAAGATCAGCCCTATTGACACGAGTTCCGGAACTCTTGAGTCCGGTAATACCTTGATGAACAGTATGTAAAATATCGTTCCAAGTAATATCGGTGTGGCATAGAGTTGCCTGGTCATTAAGAGATTGGTTCGACCAGCAAGCACATCCCTCAAAAGACCTCCTCCGATGGCCGTGACTACCGCCAGCATCACCGGCATTACAGGCAGTCCGAATTTTAGCGCTATGACCTTGTTTGCGGATTGAATGGCAAACAGAGCGCATCCAAAACCATCCAGATACAGCAGTAACTGATGTGTTCTAGCAAACCAGCCTGGTAACCAGAATGCCAGAAGGGCTGACAGTGTTGCGACGTAAATGTAACTGAGGTCATTGGCGTAGAATACGTCCACATCCAGAATGAGGTCTCTAATTGTTCCCCCTCCGATGGCCGTGACAATCGCCAGCACGATGGCGCCGAATATGTCTATTCCCCGCTCTCTAACCGCTAACACTCCGGTTATGGCAAAGACAGCCGTGGCTATTAAACCAATGGAATACTCTGACAAGGCTCTTTCTCCTGAGGTATATTCCCCGATCATACCATTGATAGATGTGCTATCTATTCACCGTCATATCATAGAAAGAATATTTTGTGACATCTTTCAACTTGCAATCACCTGGGGCCGGAGAAACTTCTTATCACACGGAAAAGCTTTTGAATATCAATTGGTTTCTCCAAGACCGCATCAACTCCGGATTCAGCAATTTTGCTCTCCTCAAAGGATTGTCCTCCCCACCCTGTCAGGAGAACGAAAGGCGTTTTAGCGCATGAGCGTCCCTCACAGGAATTCTTGAGCGCCTTACCGACATCCCAGCCACTCATTTTGGGCATTCCAAGATCACAGATTACCAGGTCTATTTTTTCCGCATGGAATATTTTCAAACCTTCAAGACCCGACAGGGCAGAGTAAACGGTCTGATTGTTTGCTGTAAGTAGATCGTTCAAGAGCATCAGAGCTGGGGCAGAATCGTCGATGAGAAGAATTTTGAGTTGCAGATCGTCAATCTCTGAGGAAAGCGCCTCAGGCCTGGTCTCAGAAGCTTGAGCCTCAGGTAATGCAATCAGGAATATTGTCCCATGGCCGAGTCTGCTTGTCACAGAAATTGTCCCGCCATGTCCTGTAATTATTCCGTGACTGACGGCCAAACCCAAACCGGTTCCTGCTGACCCCTTTGTAGTAAAAAACGGTTCGAACAGACGTTTCAGGTTTTCTTCACTGATGCCTGTTCCTGTGTCGGAGATTTTCAGGTGAACAAGGTTATCTTTTATATACGTATTGATGAAAATTTTTCCACCGTCCGGCATGGCTTCCGCGGAGTTCTTGATGAGGTTGATCAAAACTTCGAATACTTCACTTTCCTTGCCCAAAACCGGACATTCGTTTTCCAGATCATGTTGGACCTCAACATGTATGCCTTCCTTTTCCGGATTGGTTTTCCACCAGGGAGTGCTCATTCTGACGGCCTGCTTTACAAGTTCAGACAAATTAAAGACTTCTGTTCGTACCGAGTTGTCCTCCTTGCGTATCTGAGCGAAACTTTGGAGCCTCTTTACGGTCTCTGAGCCAAATCTTGATGATTCCCTGATTAACTCCAACCTACCTGAGATGTTAGACAAGTGGTGTGAGTTCAGATCTTTGATGGAAAGTTCGACAGCAGACATTATTACCTGTAAGAGGTTGTTAAAGTTGTGGGCCACTCCGGCTGCCAATTCTCCTACTGCGCTCAAACGCTCAGTTCTTAGGTTGATATCTGCGGCGGCTTTCAGTTCGGTAATATCTGTGATGAAATTTAGAGTGGCAGGTTTGTCGTCCCACATAACAACAACGGAATTCAACTGAACCCATATCACTGAGTCATCTTTTTTTAGAGCCCTGAAGGTTGTTAATTGCGGGGCCATTTCTTCGGTCACAGCTCTCACGTCCCGATCAATGAACTTTTGCAGGTCGTCGGGGTGGAAAAAATGAACCACGAGAAGCGAGGCTAGTTCCTCCTCGTCATACCCTGTCAATTCCATTGCTGCAGGATTGAAGAATTTTACCCTACCGTGTTGGAAGATCATTATAGTTTCTTGAGCGTTTTCAATCAGTGACCTGTATCGAGTGGCAGATTTATCCAGATCTTTGTAGAGCATTGCGTTCTCAATCGATATGGCCGCCTGGGAAGACAAGACTTTGAGCATTTCTACACGTTGTTGCGAAAAAACTCCTTCTGTCTTGTTGTTCTCCAGATACAGAATGGCAGACAGGCTATTCGACCTTATAATGGGAATACAGCATAGCGATCTGGGAGAATGATTCTGAATATAAACATCATGCAAAAATGTCAGATCGGATTTGGCGTCATCTATGATCACAGTGTCTCTGAGTCTTGTAACGTAATGTAATAATGAAACGGCCAACTCATCATTGTCCTCAGATACCCTGAGCGGTTTGTCGAAGAAATCCACAGATGAGACGGTGTCTGCCTTTGCACGAATCATCATTACATCATTTTCCGGAATTATCAGGAACCCTCGTTCTGCTCCGGCTATTTCAAGAACCAGAGTCATTAAACGATGAAGAAGATCTTTTAAAACAATTTCTCCTGAAAGCGCCTGAGATGCCTTTAAAACGGCGGAGATATCCAGTGATGATGATGTCTTCTGATCTCCATGAGGGGGCTCAAGGGCCTTCAGGGGTGACACGGCAACGTTATCATCCCAAAAGTATGGGCAGTTTTTTTCAAGGTCCTTCACCTTGGAACTGGCCCCCCACCTGATGTAGGCCTGCTTGGCCTCATAAAAATAAGCTTTAGCAATGGTTGTTCGAGCCAAGGAATCATGAAAAATCGCAGTTCTCTCTAGCGCCAACGCCTCCTCATTCAGGAATTCGTTTTCTCGAGCCAGACTTATCGCCTGCTCATAGCAATCCATAGCCTCGTGAGGCTGGTCTTGATACCGCAAGATCTCTGCCTGAACCAGATTATATTTGTTCAGATAATTCATTGGGGCATCCGCCGCCCACTTCTTTAAAATTGCCTGATTCCGTTTGATTTTAAGCATAAAACTTTTCTGCAAGTCAGGATCAACATCGTGCAGACAGGCAATTCTGGCCAGAGAACCGTATAAAGCCGCCAGAGGGATGATTACTGTGCCTTGAGCCCCATCCAGATAGCTTTCGACCATTTCAGCGTTCCGGCTTGCTTCCTCGTACCTGCCAAAAAGGTAGGCCAGAATAAGCTTGTGTAAATAAGTAGCTAGAATTATAGCTCTTTCATTTAATTCGAACATAGATGGCAATATCTTATCTTCGTTAAAAGAGTCCCCTACCAGTTTTGTCGGGTTGGGCGTGTCTCTCACCAGATTCAGAACGCTTTGATGGTACAGCAGAGAGAGATAATGAGTGGTCTGCTGATTTAACTTTCCTACAGCCTTGGAGAAAGTGGACAGTTCTCCTTCAAGCTCAGTGAGTTCTCTTCCGGCGGCATAGCCTTGAGTACAATAAAAAGCGCCGGACAGTGAAGCGTACTCCAGGTCTCCTACTTCCATGCCTGCGAAGTAACCGTTTCGAAGTGGCTGAAGCCCATCCCTCAAAGGTTCACGTCGGATTCTGATAAAAGAATTGAATATGAAATTTATCTTGGAAAAGTCATCTTTGTCGCCCAGACGTTCAAGATCGTTCAGAGCCATTTTACCATAATGGTAGCCGGAGTCCGCGTCACCCGCACCAGAGCACAGTATCAGTCCGTAAGCAGCCAGAGCCGTAGCGGAAGGTGGGGCG
>CAZIVV010000015.1:0-1631 GCA_964542775.1 uncultured Desulfomonile sp. | reverse complement strand
GAAAAGACACTGTATGGAAGAAAATCAAGGCGCTTACAGCTGTATCGGCGCTCCGTGAACGGGATTGGCGACCGGAGCAATTCAGAGACTTGACCCCGATACATCCTTATACGGCGTACGCTTTAGCAAGAATTTCCACTCAATTCACTTCAAGCCAGAGGACTTTGTTCAAATTCCTTCAGGCCGCCGAAGAAGACTCTTTTTCCGATTTCCTATCCACCCACCCCAAGGGAAATGAATACTGGTTCACCCCTGACCGACTGTGGGATTATTTTTTCACTTCTGAGGATTCGGATCTTGCGGACACAGTTCGCAACATAGTCCATCATTTCAGTTCATCTGCTGGCCGTATTCAGGACAATGCTGATCTCAAGGTTTTCAAAGCTATCATGCTTTTCATTACGGTCTCGCGACAAACCGGCGACCAGTTACTCAAGGCTACCTCAACAAACCTCAGGATGGCTTTCTGGGGAGAATTGGAATTTGAGCAGATCAGCAAATCAACCGCCTCTCTTGCTGGGAACGAAATCATTCGAGCAGTCAGACTTGGTAATGATGAGTGGGAATTCTTAGTTTGGGAAAAGAACATTGACGATGAAAAGATAGCAAAAATTCGCAGTGAGCATTTTAATGAAACTTCCTTTGAGATTCATACACGATTCCAACCAGTTGGAAGAAATGGGGAATTGGGTAAAGCAATTTTCAATGGCGCAACACCTAATAGCCTTGCGGCCTATCGTCAGGAAAGATCCGTTGCATCAACCACTGAATTTCAGCGACTGAGATCGAAGGTAGAACCTCAGAAACTCAAACCTTACAAGTTTGGCTCAGTTTTTATTGTCTCCCTGGATGATGCAGAGATACATAATGCCCACCGGATAGCAGGCGAATTGGCTTCAGTCTCTCGCTCCTGCGCATACTTCGTTGTCAACACTGCATTCACTCAAACACGATGGAAAGACTGGACAGAGCAGTGCGTTCATCAGATCTATTACACTAAAGAAGGCGATCCCAAGAACGCCCAATACCATGAGACAAGAGCCCGGAACATTGAAAATCAGTGGATAAGGCAGCAACAGTCGGGCACAATCACTGCCTATTTCCAGGACTTGAAATCCGAACTAAAGGATGATCAGGGATACGAGAATTTCCTTAGTAGAATAGTTAAGAGACTGTTTCCCTATGGACCCGAAACACTTGATAAGACTGGGACACTCTACAAAGAAAGCGGATGGGCAAAGGCCGCTGTTGAGCAAGGACTGGGGTTGCAAAAAAAAGGTCAGTTTTCTGTTTTGCATGGGGTTTTCGATGACTTCGAAAAACAGCGTTCGTCAACGGGCCAGACTTCAGGCGCTTTGGCCATGCTGGACGCTGAACTGGAGAAGAAGTTTCAAGTATCTGGTCCACTCAACATGAGTGAATTCTGGGATGTTGTTCAGGCTTCCCCTTTCGGATATATGCCCTCGAGTATCAGCGCAGCAACAATGGGGTTTATTCTAAAGCCATTTGCCAACGGGTACTACTGGTCTGATGGGGTTAATTGTCATCGCTTGAGCCCCGATAAGATGGCCGAGCTTATTGAGGCTGTAATGAAAGGGAAGGGAAAATTTGAAAGCTTTGAGATAAGAAAG
>CAZIVV010000014.1:0-3181 GCA_964542775.1 uncultured Desulfomonile sp. | reverse complement strand
CACTATATCCATTCATGTGATACAGATTTGTAACATCAAAAGTCCTTGTAAAGCATTGGTTTAGTCGTATACAGGGTTTACCCGTTTATCGCCCCCACGAAGTTGGCCGCTTCGTCTCCGGTGTGAGCGCGCAATCCCCACGAAAATATACGGCTGATTAGGCTTTTAACGGCCCGGTGGGCCATTTTTCCATTTCATTTTTTGGATTGGGAGGAAACATGAAAAGATTTTGGTTGTCAATCATGGCCGCTCTGCTGGTCGTAGCAGTCGCCGCCCCCGCCATGGCATGGGAGTTCTCCATGAATGGCGAGTTTGAGTTCAGGCTGCGATATTTCAGCCGGACGGGTAGTGCTGACCTTTGGGGCGATTCAAATGTCCAGGAAAGCGCCGCTTTAACTTTGTATGACTCAGCTGCTGGATTTTGGTTCTACCCTTCTGCAGGAACGGCTGCCACCGCAAACGGTCCGAATGCATATCAAAATGCTATTCCCGTTGCAAATGAGGTGGCACTGAGGCAAAACTTCGTCGGATTTGCTGGTCCCAATATTTACATGACGGGATACCGGGGGCCAGCTAACACGGCGGGCGCGCTGGTAAACATCTCGTCTACAGGCAGCGCTGAGCGAATCACCAGGGGCGGCTTTTCGCGGTTTGGTCCCGATGCGTTGTACAACGACGTTAGATTGACACTCCATCCGGTCATCAGGGTGAACCCTGCGATTCGAGTTCACGGTGTTTACACTATCGGTGGTTACAGAAACAAATATGTCCAAAACGACAGGGATGCACGCGCTCAACTGTCGGATGGAGCTCCACCATTCGAGAGATACTACCAGGCCTCTTCTACCACTTCGGCTTATAACACCGCAGCGGTAGGTAGCTGGGAACAGGTTAGGGCCACCATCCAGTATCCGTTAGGCACCATGTCTATCGGTATCAAAGACTTTCCATTTGGAACTGGCATATATTTTTCGCAAAACACCAGGTCGGACTGTTTCGTGAACATCATACCTTACGGTCCGTTCCGATTCATTAATGGTGTTTACCTGGCCGAAGGGTCGGCGTTGAATGGCACGTCAGTGGCTATGAGCGCTGTTCCGGACAAGGATACAAAGCCGACAGTCTATCTTGGTCAGTTGATTGATTACAATCAGGGTCCCTTGAACGCAGGAATAGGCGTGCTCTATCAGCAGACTCACCTTAACGCCTACCAGGCCGCCTTGTTGGCAGCCGCAGGCGACACCACCATATCAGCTGGCTCTCGAGGCTGGGATGTGGTGTGGACCCGTTGGGATGCCGTCATGAAGTACAACAACGGCAGGTTCTTCCTCAATGCCGAGTACTACTGGAGCAACCGTGATTACACTAGGTTGGGTAATTTTCCCGTTTACAGGGAAGGCTACCTTTCATGGGTGAACGGCGGAATTTTAGCCGGACCCCTCAAGCTCGATCTTGTCTGGGCACAAGCCTCAGGCCAACCCAGGCATGGTACTGCAGGTTACGACAACAGAACAAGAATCGGCATGACAGAGAACATTAACTATCAGGCCATGAGACCATACCAGTTCCTGATGTTCGAAACATACGCTGGTGGAAACAACCAGTTCAATGCAGACGGCACGGGGCAAATGGGGGACGCCATCGCTCTGGGTGGTCGTCTAGACTATGCGGTGGCTGCCAACTTAAACATGTTTGGAACGTTCCTCTACGCCAAAAGGCTTGAGAGAAATGGTGACTATGCCGGATCGTACAATACTGGCATAACCACTACTGGGATTGCTTCAGTTGCTCCTACGGGTGCTACAGGCGCTGCGTCACCAAACATCGCTGGAGCTCAGGCATGGAAAGCAGCAGTCACAGGACTCGCCAATCTCAACCCATATGTTGATGATAACCTGATTGGCTGGGAAGTCCAGGGCGGAGTGGATTGGAAGATTCTCGAAGGAATGACCTGGAACGTGTCTTACGCATATTGGCAGCCAGGCTCCTGGTTCAACCAGGCATACAGAGCTGTAACGGCTTCACCTACTGGCCTAGTTGGTGGTGACATGTGGATGAGTGATCGTAGCGCCATCCAGTCACTGCGTAGCTCATTCGTAATCGACTTCTGATCCTTTTCTTTACTCGCAGAAACCTCAAGCCCGTTGGCGCAAGCCTACGGGCTTTTTTCTTTTTTGGGGGAGCGGGGTAGGAATTCGGATGCAGTATTAGCATTAGAGCCGGCCTCCGCGCCGGCTGATCAGAGGGGGGATGTCACGAATTAACTGTGATTGAAAAGACGGGCATGGTTGGGTGTAAGCTCCGGCGGCTAAATGAAAACCTAGAGCCCGGTGGAAAATGAATACGCCGGCGCGGAGGCCGGCGCTACTTCCGGAATGCATGGCCCAGGGCGGGTGTCCTGAGCGCCTGGATGTATCCATGGGAATGTTTGTTGGGGGTGAATTAATTCGGTCGTGTGATTGATCAAGGGTGTTTTTGTGTTCTACGGTTCAATGAATATCCCACGGTTCCGCCGGGGACGGCTCCACCATGGGCTCAAGACTTACGCCTCGGGGAGGCGACATGGCCCTTCATGGGCCGAAGTCCTGAGCCCATGGATTCATCCATGGGAAATTAGGGGGATGTTGTGGCGACTGACTCTCATGTTCCACAAAACATGCGCCCCATGATATGCAGAGTCACTTAGGGAACACCTCATCGTAAGTTGACCAGCCTGTTCGACCGGACTGGATCTTCTCCATCGCTGATAGCAAGCTCTTGCTGAATTCCGGATCATCGAGCAGTATTCTCATAGGTTCATCTTCATTGCGTCTTTTCAGGTTCAGTATGAACTGTGTAAAAACCTCTGAGACGGAGGTCCTTTGTTCTGCGGCATAAGCCTTGGCGTATTCCACGAGATCCTGGTCCATGGTCACGTTGAGTTTTATTTTCGGCATGACTATTCCTCGCTCCTGGGTTGGTCGGGTAAGTTTGGCGCCTATAGCCAGCATGCGCATGATGTACGACTTTTATACGTCATTGATGCGCCGGATGTCAATGATGTCCTAATTATGAGACTGTTTTCACCGTATGCCACTGTGATCTCACAGTTATCTCAATGCCCATCGATTGCGCCACACCCACGGTTCCGCCGGGGACGGCTCCAGCGTGGGCTCAGGACTTGGGCCCTGTCGGGCCGGGG
>CAZIVV010000013.1:0-1595 GCA_964542775.1 uncultured Desulfomonile sp. | reverse complement strand
CCTTGAGTTCGAATCCAGTTCCCTTGTTTGTAAGGCTGGTAAATTCGAAGGGCTTGATCTTGTCGAGCAGATTTATGTCCTTGTCCTTTGTCTTTACACCGAACTTTTTTGGTGGATGGCTCTTGCCTGTAGCGTCCATGCCCATGTTCATGGTATGTCCGGCTTCGAACGGATGAGTAAAGACCAATAGTAAATTGATCTTTCCCGGGTCATCAGTCGTTAGGGCGGACTTAGGGGTATACATCATCTGGAAGTGCGCTGACGCCAGACCTGAATACATGGTTAAGGCAAGGACGCCTAATAGAGCCAGTGAGTATTTGTTAAAAACTTTCATACGAAATCCTCATTTTATTTCAAAAACGGTTTGATGTTTTGCCTCCCACGGATTACCTTTTGAATAGGCAGGGCCATGCTGTCGCAGGCCGAGCCTTTTCTCGCTGATGCGCCACGTTCGAGGGTCATCCGCTCTTTTGGGAGAGTTCAGCCTTCCCGGAGAGATGTCAGTGTCAATGCAGCGTCTTCGGGTCAGGCGGTCCTTTGATTAGCGGCGCATCAACTATCCTGACACCAGGAACATCCTCTAGCCTCCTTTCCATAAGTGTTGTTGCCTGTTGATCTTGAACCTGTTCTGTAACCTATGAAATAAACCGCAATGGCCAGAAGCAGCACCGATGCGGTTGCAGTGACGATCATGGTTATCAGCATCATCTCAAACGCCATGCCAGGACCCGACACAAGGCCGGATACATTCTGCTGATATGCGAGCGTATTCAACTGATTGTTTCCGGGCGAAGCAGGAACTGATGACTGAGTCGGAGGGTCTGCTCTGGTCAACTCTGGGGATTTCGTCCTTGTTTCTGGCTCCGCGGTTTGTGTGGCTGGCGCCAGCGAAGCAGCTGCGGTCTCCTGAGCCGTGGCCGGAGAGGGCCCGACCTTGGTGACAACGTGTCCTTCACCGGCGTCCAGGGTGACGGTAAAATTGACCGACGGTTTTTTCAGCTCCAGAGAACCGTCTTCGCCGACCCTGGTCTCAAGCAGGACTTCTCCGGTATCCTGGTTCTTGAGAATGATTTTGTGTCCGGCAGCGGAACCTCCATCTGAAAATCCGGCTTCAATGGACATCATTCCGTCGTTGTTGTCCGAGACAGACAACAATGGCTTGTGGGCCTGAGCCTGGCCCGGCGACAGTGACAATGTGACCAGAGCCACTAAAAGTATTAAGAATTTCTGAAACATATCCACTCCTCAAATCAACGAATATATAGCTACACAAAATGGCTCACCTGGAAAACGCAAACCGCAAGCACAAAACCCAGGACTATTGGATACACGCTCGCAAAAGCCGTCCAGGCGTTACTGCCGGTTTCGTTGCGGATCACGATCAACGTTGCCAGGCATGGGGGAAACATTGCTACAAAAACCAGTATTGAAAGGCCATGCCATATCGTCCAGCCGCCCTGCTGAGCAATTGCGGATGCAAGGTTCTTTTCGTCGTGCGGCCCTCCCTGAGCGCTAAAAATAGCGCCGAGTGTTCCTACAAGGCTTTCTTTGGCCGCAAATGAACTGATTATTGCAATGTTCATCTGCCAGCCAAA
>CAZIVV010000012.1:0-9490 GCA_964542775.1 uncultured Desulfomonile sp. | reverse complement strand
AGTTTATGTCCCAAAGACAACGTTTGTTTTATCGAGCGTGGTTTCAAATTTGATCAACCTGGGCTTCGCAATGATTCCGCTGCTGGCGCTATTGCTGATTCTTGGCAAAGGTGTGAATCTTTCATGCCTGTATGTCGTTCCTGCGTTGATTCTGGTCACATGGTTCACTCTGGGGGTATCGTTCATAGTGTCCGCTCTGTCCGTGTTCTTTCATGATTTCGGGGAAATGTACCGGGTTTTGTTGACTCCCTGGATGTTCCTTACCCCGATAATGTATCCTATGGAGATCATACCTCAAAAATACGCCGGTCTGCTTCATTTGAATCCTATGTATCATCTGGTGCGTTGCTTCAGAGACCCTGTCTATCACGGGACTGCTCCTGAGGGCGCCGCACTGCTGATTTCAATATTTGTCGCCTCCGCCACCTTGATCATCGGCTATCTTATATTTAAGAGGCTGGAAGATTTGTTCATTTATCATGTCTAGAGGCTTGTTTCCGGGAATCAATGAGTTCAGGGTCAATTTCAATCTCCGGTTTAACTGTAAGGTATCAAATCCCAAAGCAGGTGATCAGATCTTTCAAGGAATTCATGATTTCACGGCTGAAGTCGGGCCGTTATGAATATGAGGAGCTTTTGGCGTTAAACAACGTCAGCCTGGAGGTCCCATCCGGCAAGGCGGTGGGGATCATAGGGCGAAACGGAGCCGGAAAAAGCACGCTCCTCAAGGTTGTGGCAGGGGTCATCAAACCTGTTGAGGGGAATATCACCGTTGGTGGTCGCATAGCTCCATTGATTGAACTGGGCGCAGGTTTTGATCCGGAGCTTACCGGCAGAGAAAATGTCTATTTGAATGGAACTATCTTGGGAATGACCAACAAGGAGTTGTCGGACAAGATGGATGGAATAGTAAGTTTTTCGGAACTGAGCGGATTCATGGACGCTCCGTTGCGCACTTATTCCTCTGGCATGCTGGCCAGGTTGGGTTTCGCAATAGCCACCGATGTTGATCCGGACATTCTCATAGTTGATGAAATTCTGGGAGTTGGAGACGGCGCCTTCCAGAGAAAATGCGGCAAACGAATCGATGAATTTCGAGAGGCCGGAGTCACTGTCCTGGTAGTTTCTCACAGCCTAGATCAGCTTAAAGCGCTTTGTGAGTCAGTCTATTGGCTGGAACACGGAGAGGTTAAGGAATTTGGTCCAACAGCCAAAATCTGTGAGGCCTTTGAAAAATTCTGCGTTTAAACGTAACACACAGGCAATCTCGAATGGGTGACATAACAACGGGTCGGGGGGCATATGTTTAGCAACAGCAATATAATGGTTACTGGAGGGACCGGTTCTTTTGGAAAACTTCTATCGACAACCCTCCTTGAAAGGTATGCTCCGAACAAGATAATAATCTATTCCCGAGATGAGCTTAAACAGTCGGAAATGGCGATGCAGTTTCCGAATGACGTCATGCGTTTCTTCATTGGAGATGTCAGGGACCAGTCGAGATTGAGATTGGCGATGCGTGGCGTCGATTATGTGATTCATGCGGCGGCCCTAAAACAGGTCCCTGCCGCTGAATACAATCCAATGGAGTGCATAAAGACCAACATCCACGGGGCACAGAATGTCATTCAGACGGCGCTGAAATGCAACGTGAAAAAAGTGATTGCCCTGTCAACAGACAAGGCGGCCAATCCCATAAACCTTTATGGCGCCACCAAGCTGTGCTCGGACAAGCTTTTTGTGGCCTCGAACAATCTCGTCGGTTCCGATAGGAGAACAAGGTTCAGCGTGGTGAGATACGGGAATGTGGTTGGATCCAGAGGCTCGGTCGTGCCGTTTTTCAAGAAACTTCTCGACCAGGGGGCCGACCATTTACCTGTCACAGACGAAAACATGACGAGATTCTGGATTACTCTGCAACAAGGCGTCGATTTTGTGCTGATGAATTTTGAGCGAATGTGGGGCGGGGAAACATTTGTGCCAAAAATTCCATCTGTAAGAATAAGTGATCTCGCTGAGGCAATGGCGCCCAAACTGCCGATCAGGATTGTTGGCAGACGTCCCGGAGAGAAGGTTCATGAGGTCATGTGTCCTCAGGATGATTCACATCTGACACTTGAGTTCACTGATCATTACGTCATAAAGCCTTCAATCACTTTTTGGGGAAATGATTGCTCCGACTTTGAAACTGACGCTCTTCAGGAAAAAGGCAAGCCTGTGGAGCGGGGTTTTGAATACAGCTCCGGGGCCAATCCGGTTTTCCTGAATGTCGATCAGATCAGGCGGTTTAACCACCTTTCAGGAATAATATGATCCCTTATGGCCTGCACTCAGTCACTCAGAGCGACATCAAGGCGGTAGTGGAAGTCCTCGAATCGGAGTTCCTGACTCAGGGTCCGGTTGTTCCGAAGTTCGAGCAGGCTGTCGCCGAAAAATGCGGCGCCGGATTCGGTGTGGCCGTCAACAGTGGAACGTCAGCCCTTCATGTCGCATGTCGGGCGCTGGGTCTCAAGAGTGGCGACACACTTTGGACAGTCCCAAACACCTTCGTAGCGTCCGCCAACTGTGGTCTTTACTGTGGATCAAACGTCGATTTTGTCGACATAGATCCGGAGTCGTGGAACATGAGTGTCAGCCAGTTGGAAAGACGCCTCATTTATGCCAATTCCGTCGGACGGTTGCCGAAGATTGTGATTCCCGTCCATTTTGCGGGTCAGCCCACCGATCAGGAATCAATATGGGAGCTTGCTCAAAAATTTGGCTTTAAAGTTGTGGAAGACGCAAGCCATTCCTTGGGGGCGTCAAGGGGCGGCGAGCCGGTCGGTAGTTGTAAATGGTCACACATTACGGTGTTCAGTTTCCATCCGGTAAAAATGATCACAACCGGAGAAGGTGGAATGGCGCTCACCAATGACGAGGAACTGGCATGGAAAATGTCCCTGTTGCGGTCTCACGCAATTACCAGAGACCCAACTAGAATGGAGAGACGCCCTGAGGGTCGATGGTATTATGAGCAGATTGAGTTAGGGTATAACTATCGCATGAGTGACATCCAGGCAGCGCTGGGTTTGAGCCAGTTGTCACGCCTGGAACAAATCACCGAAGTGCGAAACGCCCTGGCGCAACAGTACAGGAAGAGACTTGACGGCCTTCCACTGGGATTTCAGTCGGTGTCGCCCGGCAATCGATCGAGTTATCATCTTTTCGTGGTTCGTTTACTGAACAGTGCCGGTCGAAAAGATCATCGAGATGTTTTTCATGAGTTGCGTGAGTCAGGCATCGGCGTGAATCTCCATTATATGCCGGTCCATCTTCAGCCATACTATCGCAAACTGGGTTTTGCCCCAGGAATGTATCCTGAATCCGAACTCCACGGCAGAAGCGCATTGACTATGCCACTATATACGGATCTCACAACTGAGTCCATGGATAAGGTCGTTCAATCAGTAACTTGCGCATGTGAATAACTCAATTTTCTGATCAGGGGGGTATACCTTGAGCATCACATATTGTGTCAGGTGCGTTACACCGTCAACCAGGCCCGGTCTTACTCTGGATGATTCGGGGGTCTGCAGCGCCTGTCGGAACTATGAATCCCGAAAAGACACGGACTGGGATCAACGGAAGAAAGAACTTATTGACATATTGGGACGCTATCGCTCGCCCAACGGCAGTCACTGGGATTGTGTGATTCCTGTAAGCGGCGGTAAGGACAGCGTTTACCAGGTCTTGAAAATGCTCGAATTTGGCATGAACCCATTGTGTGTCACAGCCACAACATGTGACTTGTCAGAACTAGGCCGAAGAAACCTGGAGAATTTGAAAAATCTCGGTGTTGATCTCATTGAATTCAGCGCCAATCCGGTCATTCGTAGAAAACTTAACAGGATTGGGCTCATCAATGTCGGTGACATATCATGGCCCGAACATGTCGCCATATTCACAATTCCTGTAAGGGTCGCTGCGCAGTACGGCATTCCGTTGATAATCTGGGGGGAAAATTCCCAGAATGAATACGGAGGACCTTCTACAGCTTCACAAAACAATGTCCTGACCCGGAAATGGCTGAATGAATATGGTGGATTACTGGGTATGGAAGTGGAAGACCTTATTGGCGTGGATGGAATAGAAGAAAGACATTTAATTCCTTATACCTATCCCAGTGATGAACAGTTGGGCGAGGTTGGGGTCAATGGTATTTTTCTTGGCCATTATCTTCCCTGGGATGGATTTCTTAACGCCTTACGTTCGCAGGCTTACGGCTTCGAAACCTTCCCGAAGACAGTGGAAGGATCGATGGTCAACTATGAAAACCTTGATAATTACCAGACGGGAATCCATGATTATTTCAAGTTCCTGAAGTTCGGTTTCAGCCGGGCTACCGACATCGCCTCACTACATATCCGAAGGCAAAGCATCACCAGAGAAGAGGGCCTTTCTATGGTCCGAAAACATGACGGAAAATATCCTATGACATATCTGGACAAATCACTTGATGAAATTCTCTATCCTGTTGGAATTGGCAGCGTCCAGTTCCATAAAATATGCGACCATTACACCAACCGGGAACTCTTCATGACCGATTCAGCCGGTAGATTGATAAAAGACTCCAATTTCAATCTTACGAAAGTCAACTATGACAATGTTTGAGCAAGAAGCTATTCCGGCGCCGGTGTTCGTTTAGTCCAGTATTTCAAAGTGACGCCTGTTTTGCTTAAGACCTTGTCGTGAGTCTCTTCACCGGTTCAATGGTTAAAAAAGCTAAACCCCTGGTTTCCTGGAATGACAGCCACCCCAGGACCGTAGGCATCATTCAGGCAAGAATGGCGTCGAGTCGTTTGCCGGGCAAGGTCCTGTTGACTCTCGGCAAACGAGAAGTCCTTTCTCATGTCATATTGCGCTTGATGGAGGCTGGAGTTTTCGACGATATAGTGGTCGCCACCACCAGGAATTCCTGCGATGACAAAGTAGCGCAGGTCGCTTCTGAAAATGGAGCGTCCGTGTTCAGGGGAAGCGAGAAGGATGTCTTGGGCAGATATTTGGAGGCCGCCGAGACTTTCAGGGCGGAAATTGTGGTAAGAATCACCGCTGATTGCCCGCTCATTGATCCCCGTCTGGTTTCGGAAATGGTAACCAGATTTCGACACATGACATCAGGCCTGGATAAAGTAGACTTGCTCTCAAACTGTCGGATCAGGACATATCCAAGAGGTCTTGACACTGAGGTTTTCAACCGTGAAACGTTGACTGCGTGCCAATTAAGCTCAAAAAAACCTCATCACCGAGAACATGTGACAACAGGCGTTTACGAAAATCCGCACAGGTTTGTAATCGTGGACCATGTCTCGAAACGAGATCTCTCTCAATACAGGCTCACCCTGGACACCCTGGACGATTACCAGCTCTTGAGGCGTATTTTCAGGGCGTGGGAAGACAGGGATGAGCTATCGCTGGGATTGAAAGAAGTAATTGAAATAATGGAGAATAACCCTACATGGACCATGATCAACTCCCATGTGACACAGAAACCGGTCTCAGCAGCCCAATGAATGATTCATTCAGGACGCGACAGGAACATTTATGGCATGGGGACTTCGGAGACGATTACACAGTTAGAAATACAGGAGCGCTTCAGTCGAATTTAGCTCTGTTTGCAAAAATCCTGTCCAGAACAGACTCGGTAAATTCCGTGATTGAATTTGGATCGAACATAGGTCTAAATCTTCTGGCCATTGACATGCTGGCTCCGGCCTGCAGGAAGACAGCAGTTGAGATCAACAGTTTTGCAGTCGAGCAGTTGCATAAGTTTCCAGGAATAGAAATATTCAACGAATCCGTTCTTGATTTTGAAACTGACAGGCAATGGGATATGGTCTTGACCAAAGGATTGCTCATACACATTGATCCGGAAAAATTATGCGTCATTTATGACAAACTTTTTTCGTGTTCCATGAGATTTATTTGCCTGGCGGAATATTATAACCCAACGCCCGTTACGATTTCTTACCGGGGGTTTTCCGACCATTTGTTCAAGAGGGATTTTGCCGGAGAACTTTTGGACCGCTTCCCTTCATTACGTTTGATAGATTACGGATTTTGCTACCACCGTGACTCAAATTTCCCTCAGGACGACATCACCTGGTTTCTGCTGAAAAAGAGCTGACTCGAATGGAGTATAGCGCACCGTAATTATTCATCCGATATTTCTGTAACTATCATGCTCGTTGTCTTCAGAACCGATTCATCCATTCTGATAGGGGCCGGTCACCTGATGCGCTGCAAGGCCCTCGCTGATGAATTGTCCAGATATGGCGCACGTGTGGTCTTCGTCTGTCGAGATCTTACCGGGGACTTCACGAGCCTTTTGCATGCCGGCGGCCTGGAAACCATCATTTTAGGGAGAGGCATTTTCGATGAAACCCATGAAACCTACTCAAAAGAGGGGAGCAAGGAAAACTCGTCCTATTTTCAGCAAATTGAGGACTCGGCTCAAACTTCGTTCGCAATTGGTGGTATGAAACCGGACTGGTTAATTGTGGACCATTATTCACTTGATTGGGAGTGGGAAAGAAGAATGAGACGCAGGGTCGGGAAAATCATGGTCATAGATGACATGACAGACCGGTTTCATGACTGTGACCTGCTATTGAACCAGAACCTTAGTTCAGACTCTACGCCGGTTTATGCAGGACTTCTTCCCGAAAAAGCCAGGCAAATACTGGGTCCACAGTTTGCGCTGTTGAGATCTGAATTTCACGAGTGCAGAAGGAATTTAGGCGCAAGAGTCGGATCGATGAAGCGAATCCTCATTTCTTTCGGTTCAGTAGATTTGAGCGGTGAAAGCGTGAAGGCGCTGGAGGCAGTCAGGATGTTCGACAGGGAGAATGTTATTACTGATGTGGTGGTGGGGTTAACAAATCCCTGTTCGACCCAGTTATATGCCATGAGCAAATTCGGTTCGAAGATAAAATTTCACTGCCAAGCCGATTCAATGGCCAAACTCATGGCGCAAACGGATCTGTCCATTGGCGCCGGCGGCATAACTTCATGGGAACGATGCTGTCTTGGACTACCGGCAATAGTCAAGCCCATAGCCTTGAACCAGTTGTCATTGACTGAACGCCTAACCGAAAAAGGGGCGATTCATTTGATCCCTTTCTCAGTGCAGACCGTGCCGGAAGATTACCTGGCGGCGCTTGAGGCGATGGACTCCAGGCGTCTGTTTGAAATGTCCCGGGCGGGAATGGAACTGGTCGATGGTTTAGGATGTCGGAGAGTCGCCCAGTGTCTTCTGGATTTTTGAGGATGTTCAAAAAAACCGAATTCAGGATCAGAAAATTGGAAGAATCAGACAGTTCCAATGTCCGTAAGTGGCGTAATCAGGCCCATGTCAGAGAGGTAATGTACACGGACCATGAAATTACTGTCGCAGAGCATGAGGCTTGGATCATAAGAGCTTTAAATAACGATGATTCATGTTATCTGATACTTGAGCGAAACGGGAGCCCTCAAGCCTTCATCAATTTTACCTCAATCGACCAGAAAAACGGAAAATGCTTCTGGGGATACTATTTAATATCGCCTCATAACGGTGGGGGAATCGGGTCTGTGATGGCGTGGTTCTCGCTGGATTGGTGCTTCAGAGTCCTGGGAATGCGAAAACTGTTCTGTGAATCACTAGCTTCCAACCGGAGAGCCTGCTCACTCTACAGAAAATTTGGTTTTACCCGGGAAGCGGTTTTTCGGGATCATGTACTAAAAGACGGGGCGCCGCAGCACGTTCTCGGGTTCAGCCTGCTGTCCGACGAATGGAGTAGAGTTGGCGGATGTTTGGCGGGAAAACTTTTCTCATGAGTAAATGTGGGCAAAGATGAACCACCTCATATGACACGTTACTGAAACCGTGAGTCTCAGGGCGCTTTTCAAACCATATCCCAGTCTGTTGAACTATGAGCGCGGTTAACGCTTTGGGGCCTTGGTCATTTCCAATTCTGAAATGAATTAGTGGTAGAGAATGCCATGAATATCAACGAATTTGTAATATCCCCGGATAATCCCCCTTTCATAGTGGCTGAGATGTCCGCCAATCATGAACAGTCGCTTTCCAGGGCTCTGGCCACGGTCGGAGCCGCGGCCAGTTGCGGCGTCAACGCCATCAAGCTGCAAACGTATACTCCGGACACATTGACACTAAATGTTAATGACA
Source organism: uncultured Desulfomonile sp. (assembly GCA_964542775.1). Lineage (GTDB taxonomy): Bacteria > Desulfobacterota > Desulfomonilia > Desulfomonilales > Desulfomonilaceae > CAITZA01. The sequence goes on along the minus strand of CAZIVV010000012.1, from coordinate 1,284 downwards.
GTGACTTTAGAATAAACGACCCCAAATCATTGTGGCATGGAAGATCTTTGTACGAGTTGTATCAAAGTTCATACACGCCTTGGGAATGGCATGAACCCATTATGAAGCGAGCCAAAGAACTGGGTCTGGAATGCTTCAGCACACCATTTGACGAATCATCGGTGGATTTTCTGGAGTCCCTGAATGTCCCATGCTACAAGATTGCCTCATTTGAGATCGTAGACATACCGCTTATTGAACGCATAGCATCTACCGGAAGGCCGGTGATCATCTCGACAGGAATGGCTACGGTGGCAGAGATAGAAGACGCCGTCGCAGCCGCGAGACATAGTGGTTGCAGGCAAATAGCCCTTCTGAAATGTTCAAGCGCATATCCTGCAGAGCCTGGTGAATCAAATATCCGGACCATCTCCCACATGAGAAAGGTTTTCGAATGCGAAGTTGGGTTATCTGATCACACCAAGGGCATTGGTGTGGCGGTTGCGGCGGCCGCCATGGGAGCGAGCATCATAGAAAAGCACTTTACGATGAGCAGGGATGATGAGGGAGTCGATAGTGAATTTTCCCTCGAGCCGGATGAGATGGAGATGCTTGTCATCGAAACTCTGAGAGCATGGCAATCGTTGGGATCTGTTTCCTATGGCCCAACGGAGTCGGAGAATTCATCCAGGCTGTTTCGGCGTTCGCTATATGTCACGAAAGACTTACGGAAAGGCCAGGAGCTTTCCCCTGACAATTTTCGTTCAATCAGACCGGGGTACGGCCTGGCGCCGAAACACCTCAAGGAACTTTTAGGCAAAAGAATCAGGACTGATCTCACTAAAGGCTCTGCCCTCAGTTGGGATTTGATAGATTGAGCTGAGTCAGGGCGAGGGATATTCAGGTGGTTGGCAAACACAGCCCTCAAATAAATATTGACGACCTGGTGACGATAGCGGTTTTTTCCTGCATAGTCTCGTCTGTGGTCGCTGCTATATATTATGTTTCTCGCCTGGATTTTGACGATCGTCATTTTTCCGAAATAACTAAATGTTTGTGTTTAAGCTGGTTGCTGACGTGTTCGGGAGTTGTGTGGCGAATACTGGCGCATGTTGCGGGCATAAAGGTGAGAATTCCGGATGCGATGACATACCTTTGCGCACTGTCAGTTGTGACCATATTGGGAATATTGACAAGGTTTGTGTCATTTGACTTTGAGCCTTTGTTGCGGCTGACAGGAATGGTCTTATTCGTGGGTTCGGTATTTTTTTGGTCGAAGAGAATCTCTTGGGGAAATGGTTTGTT
>CAZIVV010000011.1:0-2366 GCA_964542775.1 uncultured Desulfomonile sp. | reverse complement strand
CAACTCGGCCCTGGCAAAACTTCAAAGCAGGGTAGTGGAACTGGCGGTCCAGAAAAACGCTCTTCAGGTAAAGTTTGCGCCTTCCAGCAGGGAAGTGCAGGCGATCGAACAGGAGATACGGGGAATTCGTGAGGCGATGAGACAGTATCTGACCGAGCAGCGACAGTTCGTTCAAGCCAGGAAAGGCGAGTTGCTGGCAGAGAGAGCAGAGGTCCTGCGTCAAAGGGCGCTGGTTTCCATTGAGAACGAAATAGCGGCCCCGCCCCAGGTTCAGCAGTCTGTTCAGCACACGCCGGTCAGCCGAAGGCCGGTCCAGGGAAATCTGCCGAGCGGGCGCTTCTGGTACGTTGGACAGGACGGGATGACAATCATCGCCGAGCCTACCACCCTTGGCAAGACTATGGCAACTGCCGCAGTTAACAGCTCGGGAGGGCCCTACAGGCATGAAGCTCCCCCACAGAACATGGGTTACGCTCCCAGTTCTGTGAACCAGCTGAACAGTAACATGGCGATGAGCCAGCCTGTTAATAACCCTTACATGAACCCTGTAAACAGCAACTACATGGTGAACCCGATGAACACGGGCCAGAACTACGGGCCGCCGATGAATCAATTTAATCAGCTCCAGCAGGCTCCTCAACAGTATAACATGCAGCAGACCCCCGTCCCTAACCAGGGCGCCGCATCTACCCCTAAACCTGCTGATTACGGTCCGCAGTTCCGTTACAATGACGCCTACACATCGGCAAAACCGCAGAATACAACTCAAGTCCCGGCTCAGCCGTCGGCGCCGCCGCCGCAATATCAGGCGCCCATGTCTCATTACTCCAACCCACTCCATTCCGGTGTTGGACAAAGCCCATTGATGTCCAACGGATTAGGCTCAAAGTTTCACCAGCCCAATCCATCCGTCAATCGCAGCCAGACGCAGACATTAAGAGGATCTTACTAATGAAAAGCGTCAATAACATCAACACGGACTGTAAATCCACATGGACAAAAATATCGGGTTCAGCATGGTTGAACCGATTTACCGCTATCGTGATCGTGACAGTCATCGTATTGCCAGGCCTGGTCATGGCCGACATGAGGGAAGAACGCCCGGTCTGGACTATGGGATTTGAGGGTTTCTTCAGTAAAATAGAAGGTCGCATGGGTTTCGACCAGCAAAACGCAGGGTATGGCACTCTTAACGACTTGAGAGAGGACCTAGGCCTGCCATGGGACAATATTTCATATCGAGTGGTAGCTTCTATCAGGCCATTACAGCATCATTTGTTGAGAATGTATGGGAGTATTCCGGAGTTATATTATGGTCAGGCTTACTTGACAAGAGAGTTGAGGACCACTAGGTATCCGGCGAGTGCAGTGGCCGGTGGCACTGTGTCCAATGACAGGTCGATCGTTTATAGCCCCGGATCATCCATAACATCTCAAATGCGCACCGCAACATTCGGTTTGGGATACGATCTTGATTTCCTTCTGTGGCCCAATTGGGTGGGTGGATTCAATGGAGATCTGAGATACATCGATCTAAAGATCAAGATGATGGGCAATGGACAGGTCATACCCGTGGCGGATGATCCTCGCCCCCAGAACAATACCTTGGACGTAATAAGTTTGGACGAGTTGGTCCCATGCCTTGGCGGTCACAGCGAAGTTGTATTTCCCATAAATTTTGGATGTGGGCCGGGTTCAAGTGCTGGAGCTTTTGGAAGATTGGTGTATGGAATCACCCCGAACTATTTGAACTACGTCGATGTTACCACGGGTGTGACCCTAAATTTGGTGCCATCCTCCCGATTTTCTCTCAACACGAGATTCGGATATGAACATGAGAGCATATTCCATGACGCTCAGAACAGGAACGGACGTGTCATGGAATTGAAGCGTGACGGCATAATGTTTCGGGGGGAAGGTTTATTTTAAAAATTGGCTCGAGGAATGCCTCTAAATGTCTTCGAGTTAGGAGTGACAGGGCAAATGATAACAGAAAGCGGTCACACAGGATCAGTGAAAAAAGGATTCATGGCGTTACGCCGCTGTCTTGCCTTGATCTGCGTATTGACGATGGCCTTGGGCGGATGCGTGATCCCACGGCACAGGGGCGTAGTGGTGGAGCCTTTTCCCATTTCGGCATCCATGTCCGTCACCCCGCATTTTCCAGTGGGAGCCTACAAGTTGACAGAGGGCGATACCCTGGAATTCATATACCTTACAAGACCGCAGAAGACAGCCACGAGCTACAGGCTTCAGGTGAAGGATCAGATTGACGTTGAGTTCACATACCATCCGGAACTTAACCGAACCCTGCGCATCAGACCTGACGGTAAAATAAGCATTCCACGTAAAACGGATGTGGTTGT
>CAZIVV010000010.1:0-68280 GCA_964542775.1 uncultured Desulfomonile sp. | reverse complement strand
CCATCCATCTCCGGCATCTGGACATCCATTAGTATAACATCAAATTTCTTTTCTTTAGCGGCTTGGACAGCCTTTCCGCCGTCATTGACGATAGTCACCATGTGACCTGTCTTTTTCAAGGCAACCTCAACAAACTTCTGGCTAATCGGGTTGTCTTCGGCCAGAAGGATGTCCAGGGATATCGGCGCAAGCGCGTCTTCGCTGCCAGAAACGCTTATCATCCTGAATTCATGAGACTTATTTTTCCCTAGCACCAGGTTTATTTCCTGAAGCAGCTGAGCTCTCTTGATTGGCTTTGTGAGATAACCAGCAATTCTGAGTTCCCTGCACCTGCTGGCGTCGTCGGGATCATGCGAAGAGGTCATGATGATTACCGGCCCATCATAAATACCTGGATGACTGTTGAGGTATTCGACAAACTGGTACCCGTCCATGCCGGGCATCTGCACATCAAGCATCATCAGCTGGAAGTAATCCCGCTCTTCAAGAGCCTTCCGAAGAACTTCGATTGCCTGTTCAGAGTTTGCCACCTCTGACGGTCGCAGGTCCCACTGGGAAAAAGTCTGGGTCAAGATCCGCCTGTTTACGGGATTGTCATCAACTATAAGGGCTCTTACGCCTTTCAGTGTCTCAACCTGGTCCGGCAGTTTTGTCACAGTTGAATCTACTGGAAGACCAAACTGAACTAGAAAATAAAAACTGCTGCCTTTTCCTGGAGCGCTCTCTACCCAGATTTTTCCATTCATCAGTCCGAGAAGACGCGACACTATGGTGAGCCCTAATCCGGTGCCTCCATATTTCCTCGTTGTGGAGGCGTCAGCCTGCTCAAAAGGTTGGAATATAGCGTCCAGCTTCTCAGGCGCAATGCCTATACCGGTATCACTAACACAAAAAATAAGTTTCAGGGAATTAACGGATACCGATTCCATCTCCACCGTCAGATTAACAAAACCATGCTCAGTGAATTTTATGGAATTTCCTATCAGGTTTGTAATGATCTGCCGGAATCTTGCAGGATCACCAATAACTCTCTCAGGAACGTCATGATTTACGAAACATGATATTTCAACATTTTTGTTTTTGTGGGGGTTTACCGCCAGAGTATTAACGGTCTCCTCTATTAGTTCGTAAAGGTTGAATTCTGTCTGCGACAGTTCGACGCGGCCGGCTTCTATCTTGGAAAAGTCCAGTATGTCATTGACTATTATCATCATGGCTTCCGCCGAAGTGAGCACGGCTTCAAGGTATTCCCTCTGCTCATCTGTCAGTGAAGTATTTAAGGCTACTTCGGTCATGCCAATAATTCCGTTCATGGGAGTTCTAATTTCATGACTCATGTTGGCAAGAAATTCACTTTTGGCCGCGTTGGCTTTTGCCGCCTCCGCGGCTAGCTGGTTGGAGCGAGCGTTGGCCTCTTCGAGATGACGATTCGTGTTCAACAGCTCCTGCTCAACCTTTTTACGAGTCGTTATATCGAGATCAGACCCACGATAACCCCTCAGCGATCCATCAGTGTTGAAAACAGGAACACCATTGGTGATAACTATTACTTCTTCCCCGGTCTTGCCTTGAACTGTATTTTCAAGATTTTTGAAACTGCTTCTGGACTCCATTATCTCAAAAGCAGACTTTTTGAAGGCTTCACGACCCTCTTCGGGATGCAGGTCGTAAAAACGCATCTTTCCGATCATCTCATCGGGTCTGTATCCCAATAGAGTCTGGGAAGCCTGGCTGACATATGTGTAAAGACCGTCGGCGTCTGTTTCCCATATCATTTCTCCACTGACTTCCGCAATTTGAGTAAATCTTTCGTCACTGGCACGCAACTCCTCACGACGATGATATTGCTCCGTCACATCACGAAAGACCAGCACAGCGCCCACTATAGCGCCTTTTCCATCACGGATTGGCGCGCAACTGTCATCAATCTGAATCTCCACTCCATTTTTGGCAACAAGCGCTGTGTGATCGGGAATGTGTGATGTCGTGCCATCCCTCAGGGTTTTCCAGATTGGCGATTCTGTTTCTTTGCGACTTTGAGCGTCTATGGTTTGAAAAATCTCGTCCACAGTCTTTCCAAGCGCCAGGTCGGATGTCCAACCCGTGAGATTCTCGGCCACGGCGTTAAGCCTGGTTACCTTTCCATCTGCATCAGAGCTTATGACACCGTCTCCTATTGAATGCAGGGTAGCCGAAAGGTGGCTCTCGCTCTCGCGCAAATCACGGTTCATCCTGTTCATGGGATCTATGACGACTTTAGGGATTACAAGAAGACCATTTGTCATGGTGACCGCAATCAACAAAATGGCGGCAAAGCAGGTCAGTACATCCAGTGTTTTAAGTAAGTTACGTTGTCTGACTTCAAACTGGTGAATCATCATCACCAGAGATGTATCAAGAACAGATTGCAGATCGCGAACAACATCGAGACTTTCGTCTGCATCCCTGAAATTGTTGGCTCTCAGCAGATCGATTGATCGTGACAGGTTGAGTTGAATCTCACTGTAGAGCTGTTCCATCTGACGTTGCTGATCATCGGACTGGGCCAGACTCCTGATCCCGGATTTGACCGAACTGGAAACTTCCAGCGCCAGTTCAAAATCTTTCCCGTCTTTGGTGATCACTCCCTGAAGCATATATGCTATGACCGATTCAACGTCATGAGTTAACTGCCCCATCTTCTCGGGCAATCTGGCCGCTTTTGAAAGCAGCGTGTTCTGGTAGTAAATAAGCAACACAAACACTATCAAGGTCATAGCGGCTACAAAAAGAGTTGGCAGCCAGAGCATTCTAAAGGTGTTACTTTGTCTCATTACAGTCCTGACTTGAGCGATAAACCTTGGAGAGCAAAACAAAAAGTTGATCTGTCCACCTAGGATCTGTTCCCGGAACGCCCCGATTCAAAACGGCGCACGGCAAGGAACATGCTACCGACCACTATGATGAGGGCCAGAATCAGTCCGATATGAAGCGCAATGAAGGAAAGCGCATCCCATTTCCACATGCGAGCGTCAATATCCATACCAAGAACAGCGACTAACTCACCTGTCGTGCCATTGACCATAGGGATTGCCGCTGAAACCCACGATCCCCATCTGTCCTTCAGTGGACCTACTGCATCCGAACGAGCCGTTTGGAAAACCTCGTGGAATGATGGCGGGGCTTCATCATAGGTTTGCCCGGGTGGAGATTCATCCTCCGATCCAGAAGGCTCCGAATCAACGTAAATGAAGATTTTGCCATCAGTAGATCGGCCCATGATGTACAGGAAGCGACATCGCGGATTGGCATACCTGAGATGAGTGAGCCTGTTTTTCAATTTCTTGTAACCCGGAGTATTTTCATCCGATATATCAGCCTGAAGTGACTTGATCAAATCAACATTTATGGAACGGGCGACTATTTCTGCCTGTCTGACTAGATCTTCCCGCATCTGGAGGTCTGCGTGTCTGTATATCCACCATGTCAGACCGCACAAGATAATTCCAACGGATATAAGAGCCAACAATACAGGTCTGGTGAGATTAATTTTCTTGTCCTCAGATCGAATCATTTTGAGGATTCTCCAGATTTACCAGCGCTAGTTCCACAATGCCTTATCTTAATGTAAATGGCTCTTTTATCAAAATATTACTTTCTCTTTCATTACATTTAGGTTTTCTTTGCCTTCTGCCAATCAGTTGCAGACCATATAATGGCCAGAAAACTGACTTTCGGCCGCCGATGCCTTTAAAATTTACTTTTTCTGTGTTTTAGCCCACGGATATGTTGACAAAAATAATAGCTGTATTTATGTTTGCTGACAGGTCAGTCAGGTCTTACACGTTCGACATCAAAACGATGTTTCTAATGGTATGAATAACAAGAATTGAAAAAATCCCGCCTCATAATTCTTTTGATATTGATCTACCAGTTTTCGATTAGTTCTGGATTGTCCAGCGTTCTATGTCCCGGGCATCTGGCTTGCCAGACGCTACATGAGACTCAGGCTGCCTCTGTTTCTGACTCCGGTTTCTACCCGGAACAACATGGCAACGACCATTTCCACCATTCGGATGGCCAGCACGTACCCGCCCACTGCTCTTGCCGTTGCCCAGCGGGTCATGAACAAACGCCTTTGAATGTCATCTATCCCGTTGTTAGCAATTCAGCGCATAACCTTTTTGCGAGCAAACATTTTCCGGATTCCGGCGCCTTACAGTTTCAACAGGATCCAGAAATGGGAAGTTGTCATGAATTTTCCGGTTTACCGCATAGTGGAACAAACCAACATCTATTGACCCCTCGCTCTGTAGTTCTCCTGATCTAGCCACTCATTTTACCTAATGTCAGCGTGTTCTGTTAGAGACAATATTTTTTAAACGTTATGAATTGAATCAGTTGTGTGATCAGGGCTTAATTTTTTGGCTCTTGTCCCTGCGCATGACTTCTATGGGAACTGGAAATGACCAAGAGAGAAATCTTTGGAGTTCTGGCGGTGGTGATAGTTGGTCTGGCAATAACAGTCTCTGTGCTCTTGCGGGAAAAACAGACGGTAGCCTCGGCAGATTCACATGATCATGGAGCGGGCTGCGATCACCAACATGAAGGAACAAATGGAAAACATGGTGGAAAGATGCTGGCCGAGGACGATTTTGAACTCGAACTGGTAATTTCTGAAGGGGCTAAAAATTCTCACTTCAGGATTTATCCTTTTTACAAACACAAACCCATTGACCCTTCACAAGTCACTGTGAGCGTTGAAACGGAACTGCTCGATTCATCAGTGCGAAAATACAGTTTCAGCCCGGTTGATGATTTCCTTTTGTCTGCACAGGAAATAGAAGATCCAAAGTCCTTTTTCATCAAGGTTAGCGCCAACTGGAAGGATAACAGTTTCGAATGGGAATATTCACAGTATGATGGCCGGTTGAGCATGGCGCCTGAACTGATTGACAGGATGGGAATCCAGACCAGTATTGCCCAGGGCCAACTAATAAGATCGACTTTAACTCTTCCAGGGGAACTCATCCTGAATGCAGACATGGCATCTCGAATCGTTCCCAGGGTTTCCGGATATGTTCTACAATGTCTTAAGAATCTGGGAGATCGGGTAAAAAAAGATGAGATAATCGCCTGGATAGACAGCCGTGAGCTTGGTGAGGCCAAAAGCCAGTATCTGGTCGCGCTGGAGCGAGAAAAACTCGCCCGTTACAACTTTGAGAGATCCCAACAACTATGGGAAAAACAGACTGTCCCGGAGAAGGAATTCCTTACATCCAGAAAGACGTTTCTAGAAGAAAAGATCGGCCTGACCTCCGCTACAAGGAAGCTTATAGCCATGGGCCTTACAGAAGAGGAGATACTCCGTCTGGAAGGAGGTTCCTTAAAGGACCTGACTCATTACCCGATAAGAGCGCCATTCGATGGAGTGGTTGTCAAGAAACGGGTGGCAAACGGTGAATGGCTCAAGGATGATACGGAAATCTTTGTGGTAGCCGACCTGAGAACCGTCTGGGCTGAAATCACGATCTATCCAACGGACCTGGAATCTGTCCACCTTGGTCAAAAGGCCATTATCAGATCTGTTTCTTCTGATCTGACCACAGAGGGACAGGTATCCTATATTGACTCGGTGGTTGGAGATGAGAGTCGGACAGCCAGAGCGCGTGTTGTCCTGAAGAATGAAGATGGAAAGTGGAGACCAGGCCTGTTTGTGAAAGTTGAGCTGGTAAAGGAAGAAAAATCGGCTCCGGTAGCAGTTCTAAATGGGGCCATCCAGACCTGGAAAAACAGACCTACTGTTTTTGTGAGGCATGAAGACACCTTTGAGTCACGTCCTATTGTTCCGGGTCGATCCGACGAACGTTACACAGAGGTGCTTTCTGGTCTACCCATTGGCGTCAGTTACGTCACTCAGAATAGCTATGTCCTCAAATCTGAACTTGGCAAATCCGGAATGTCGCACCAGCACTAGGAACAGACATGATATCAGAGATACTGAAGTTCTCCATTAATCACCGATGGATAATGATCGGGTTGACCATGGTCATGGCAGGTCTCGGCGTATACAGCATAGCGAGACTCAACATAGACGCCGTTCCAGACATCACCAATGTCCAGGTTCAGGTGACAGCTCAGGCTAGCGGACTATCTCCTCTGGAGATTGAACAGCGGATAACTTTTCCGCTCGAAACAGGAATGGCTGGGCTTCCACATCTGGTGAAAACCAGGTCACTCTCGCAGTATGGGATTGCGCTCATAACGATAATATTCGAAGATGATACGGATGTTTACTTTGCCAGACGGGTTGTAAGCGAAAGGCTTCAGGAAATACAGGGTAAGCTTCCCCCTGGAATTGAGCCGGTAATGGGTCCGATATCCACAGGTCTGGGCGAAATATTCATGTGGACGGTTGAAGCCGGCAAAGATGCCCAAAAAGCTGACGGAACGCCATATTCAATCACAGACCTGAGAACCATCCAGGACTGGATAATAAGGCCGCAACTTCGAAACACCCCGGGAGTTACGGAAATAAACACGATTGGCGGGTACGACAAGCAGTTTCACATTACTCCGGATCCTTACAGACTAATTGCAAACGGACTAACTTTTTCGGATGTCATAACTGCTCTGAATCTTAACAACGCCAACGTTGGAGCAGGATACATAGAGGGTAGCGCAGGCCAACTCCTTGTGAGGGCGCCTGGACAGGTAGCCGACCTTAATGACATCTCAAACATTATCGTCAAGAACGTCAGGGGAATTCCTGTTCTTATTCGGGATGTGGCTGAGGTTGGCCTTGGGAAGGAACTCAGGACAGGCGCTGCGACAAAAGACGGGCACGAGACTGTTCTTGGCACTGTTTTCATGTTAATGGGTGAGAACAGTCGGGTTGTAGCGAAGCGGGCGCAGAAAAAACTTGAGGAAATCAACAAGACCCTTCCGCCCGGTGTTGCGGCCAAGCCTGTCTATGACAGGACCACACTTGTAGAAAGGACCATAAGCACGGTTTGGCTCAGCCTTAGCGAAGGGGCTATTCTGGTGATCATCATTCTTTTCCTGTTCCTGGGAAATGTAAGAGCTGCGCTGATTACCGCCTCCGTCATTCCTCTGTCAATGCTGTTCACCGCAACAGGGATGGTTAGCTCCAGACTTACGGCCAACCTGATGAGCCTGGGGGCCATAGACTTTGGCATCATTATTGACGGCGCAGTGGTAATAGTGGAGAACTGCGCCAGAAAACTTTCCGAAGCGCAAAGGGAAGGATCAGAAAAACTTAGCCTTTCCAAGAGAATTAAAATAATCCACGAGGCGTCTCAGGAAGTAAGACGTCCGATGTTATTTGGCGAATTAATAATCATGATTGTATATTTGCCTATACTCACCATGACTGGAGTAGAAGGCAAGATGTTCGTGCCTATGGCGCTTACGATGCTTCTCGCCCTTACAGGAGCGCTGTTGCTGTCTTTCACCTTTGTTCCCGCAGCTGTCACGGTTTTCCTAAAACCGAAAGTTTCCCGCAAAGAAAATGTTATCAGTTCCCTCACCAAGAAGCTTTACCGGCCTGTTCTGATTTTCTCCTTAAACAACAGGGCCCTGGTTCTAACAACGGCTTTCATGGTGGTCATTCTAAGTATAGCGACGCTCACACGATTGGGAAGAGAGTTCGTTCCAAGCCTGGACGAAGGTGACATTGCCATACACACTCTGAGAATCCCTGAAACCAGTCTTTCACAGGCCGTGGATCTGCAATCGCGCGTGGCGAAGACACTGCTGCAGAATTATCCCCAAATCGAAACCATAACCGGCAGGGTTGGCACATCAGAAATAGCTACTGAACCGCATCCTCCGAGTATCGGAGACAAGACGGTAATACTTAAACCCCGATCTCAGTGGCCGGACCCGAATCTACCCAAAGCAGAGCTTGTGAAGCAGATGGAGAAAACAGCCAATGAACTTCCTGGAACAAATTTTGAGTTCAGCCAGCCAATAAGGATGCGTTTCAATCATTTGCTGGCAGGGGTGCTGAGTGATGTAGCGGTCAAGGTCTTTGGAGACGACATGGCTATCATGCTTGAACAGGCTGAAGAGGTTTCCGAAGTTCTCAAAAAGGTCGAGGGCGCCACACATGTGAGGGTTGAGCAGGTTTCAGGTTTGCCGGCGTTGACCGTAAGGATGAAGAGACCGGAAATGTCCCGCTATGGTCTTAACGTGAGCGATGTGCAGAACATTGTTGAGATTGCGATTGGTGGCAAAAACGCCGGCCTGGTTTTTGAGGGGGATCGTCGTTTTGACATTATCGTGAGGCTTCCTGAAAACATGAGAACGAACATTGAGGCTCTCAAGAGGCTTCCCATTCCTCTGCCTCAGCGGGAGACATCTACTGACCCGCTAATGGTATCCTACAATGTTTCTGAAGCCAGGAGTCACCGGTATTTTGTGGAACTTGGCGCAATTGCGGACTTGGTAGTTGACACTGGCCCAAATCAGATCAGCAGGGAAGATGGCAAAAGGCGGGTAGTAGTGACGGCCAATGTCCGTGATCGTGACCTGGGATCCTTCATGGAGGAGTCCCAGAGAGTGATTGCGGAAAAGATCAAGCTGCCACCCGGTTACTGGATCACATGGGGTGGAGAATTCGAACAGCTTCTGTCGGCTACCAAGCGATTGCAAATAGTGGTTCCGATAGTTCTCCTGCTGATTTTTGGTCTGCTTTATGCTGCGTTCGGGTCAGCCCGACACTCATTGCTGGTTTTTACAGGCGTTCCACTGGCTATGACCGGAGGAGTAGCAGCGTTGTGGCTCAGAGACATTCCTCTTTCAATATCGGCTTCAGTTGGCTTCATAGCGCTGTCCGGAGTAGCCGTACTCAACGGTCTGGTGATGGTGACTTTCATCAACAAATTGCGTGATGAAGGGAACCCTCTGCGGGATGCGATAGTTGAAGGGGCTCTTACCCGGCTCAGGCCTGTCTTGATGACAGCCCTGGTGGCCTCTTTAGGTTTTTTGCCAATGGCTCTGGCTACCGGTACGGGATCCGAGGTCCAAAAACCTTTGGCTACGGTTATCATCGGCGGACTCATTTCAAGCACCATGCTCACCATGCTGGTCTTGCCAGCTCTATACTCAACCATCGAAAACAGAATCAATCGCTCCTGACAACAACGCATAAAGGTTACGTGTGCCTAAGCATTTATTAAAACAAGACTAATTGAAAGTTTGGAGGAGATTCATGAAAACGTTCCTGGCTCTGTGCGGAATACTGGCCTTTATCGGCTCTGCAACTCTCAACGCTCATGAGAACAAATCAGTCAAGGACCAAAAAGTTTACTGCTGTCACGACAAGAACAACTGTGACAAACTTCACACCAAATCAGAATGTGAAAAAGAAGGCGGCAAGGTTGTGAATAGTTGCAGGGAGTGCAAATAGAGCTCCTTTAACAGCCACCAACACTAACTGTTGGCAGACACCATGGTTAGCTTGTGCTATAATTCTGTTCAGTCGCATTATTTGGAAGAGACGGGTTGTACGGAGAAATGCCTGACAGAATATTACTGCCAGAACCGGTAGCTGATTCCCTCCAAAAGGCTCCGGTCATTTTTCAGCCTCTTTTGACGGAAAAGTTTTCGGTTCTGGACTTTACCCGAGGTGAAATCATCTCGAGTGGACCCGAAGGACAGCAACGAATCCTCTGTCTTTTGTCTGGCAAAGCTGAATTGTCTATGGGTTACAGAGCCGCGCAAGAGGTTGTCCTTGACTCTCTTGAACCTGGGGATGTTTTTGGAGACCTTGCGTTTCTTACGGGAAGGTCGTGGCCAACGGCGGCTACATTAATCGCTGCGGACGACTGTCGCTTCCTTGAAATATCCATAGACCGTTTTCAGAGAATACTGCGTGAAATTCCGGATTTCACGGTTGAGCTGTTGAAATCTCTGGGCAGAAAAACGGTCAAGGTAGATCGCGACGACTTTGCCACACCGGTAAAAAAGCATGACCCCGGGGTTCCGGCTACCTGCGCATATCCCGCTCACCCAGGACTACCCCAGGATGTCCAGTCGCGCTTCTGTGACTTGGCATGCTCCAATGATTCAGTCATCATATCAGGAGAGAGGGGAGTCGGGAAAGACATACTGGCATACGCAATTTTTGACGCGGCCGATGACTTCAAAGAAGTCCTGGTTCCTGTCACTGCCAGAACCATCCATTCAAGTTCATTTTTCCTCACCCGAAGAGGGGCAACGGTCGCAGACGAAGGTTCCAGGACTATTGAGCAGATAAAGTTCCTTTTCGGATACCAGACGACCAGTCAGAGGGGCGCCATCAAAACTTCCAGAGGCTACATTGAACTGGCAAGGAATGGCGCTCTTTTTATAAGAGGGGCCCAGTATCTGACCGCTGTCACCCAGCAAAAACTTCTCGACGCCCTGAAGACTGGTGTCTACTGCCCCCTTGGGAGTAATAAGCCAATTCAGGTCAGTTTCAGACTTATATGTCACACAAATCTTCACCCCTCAAAATATGATCCTGAAACAAACCCGCTTTTATTTGAACTTTCGGACAAATCCCTGGTCATTCCGCCACTCAGAGACAGGCGTGAACTGATACCTTCTTTGGCTCAAAGTTATCTTGAGCATTATGCCAGAGAGATGAACACAAGGATTCCGAAGCTGGCCGATCTGACGCTAAAGGCCATGATGGACTACTCATGGCCGGGCAACGACCTGGAATTGGCAAACGCGATGAGACAGGCCGTTGTGGTCGCCCCAGGAGAATTTGTCAGACGTCAGGACCTCATACTTGACCCGAGAAAAACCCAATCAAAGGCCAAATACAATCTGCTACAAATTAAACCCATCTATCAGGCGTTAAAAAGTCCCCTCTTTCCGGCAATTCTGCAAAGCGCTTTTGTTCCTATCTTTATCGCCATTTTGCTAATGCTTTTTCTGGGGCCCCCAGATCCATCAAAAAACCTGGCCGCAATGGTCATGTGGTCTCTGGCATGGCCCGGTATGATAATAGGAGCCCTTTTTGGAGCAAGAATCCTTTGCAGTGTTTGCGCTATCGGAGCACTGAGCAAACTGGCCAAGAGGATTGTATCGCTCGAGATCCCTTTCCCCGCTGCGCTTACCACGAGAAGTGACTTTCTGATAGCAGGAGGAATACTGTCGATCATCTGGATGGAATGCGCCACTGATATACGCAGTTCTCCTTTCAACCTCGGACTCCTGCTCCTGAGCATGTTCGTCATAGCCTTTGCTCTTAATACCATATGGGCGCGACAGGCGTGGTGCAGATATATTTGCCCTCTTGGCGGCATGAACGGTTTGCTTGCACGAGTATCGATGCTCGAGTTAAGGGCAGATAACGCCGTATGTCTATCGAGCTGCCATTCACAGGAATGTTATTTGGGGACAGATAAGGCTGAGGGATGCCCTTTCGGACAGGTGGTAGCCACGCTTCATAGCAATCAATTCTGCAAACTCTGCGGTAATTGCGTAAAGAACTGCCCACACTCGGCTATCAGGCTTAACCTTAGAATACCTGGATACGAACTTGGTGAAGTTCGATATGTCCGGGCGGGAACAGGCTTCCTGGTCCTTGGACTCATCGGTGGACTGCTCGGAGACATTCTGACCCGAGGAACATGGTTCGGGCAAATGCTTTCGTGGGCGCCTGACAATTTCATGTTAAGATTTACAATTGTCTTTACAGGACTGATCGCTCTGGTAAATCTGTTTTCAATGCTTGCCGTAGGGTTTTCTCACCGTCTCTTCAAGGAACGATTCTGGGAGAATTATTCGCGGTTTGCCCTTGCGCTGTTACCACTTACCGCAATGTCGTTTCTGGCATTCCACGCGTTTTATCTCTTTACCACCGGGCCTCAGATACTTGGATTAATGGCTCAATATCTTGGAATCAACTCAGTTTCCATTCCGGAGGGAAGAGCTGTTTCAGTCCAGATGATCTACGTTTTCCAGATGGGGATTGTTCTGCTGGGCCTCGTGTGGACTCTCATCACCATATACCGACTTGGTATTGCGGCGCCGGCCAGGAAGCTGAACAGAATTGTCGGCATTACTCCACATGTGATCTTTGCGATTCTGGTAGCCGTTACATTTGGTTTTGTCATTCACAATTCTGTCATGGCAGTCTAAAACAACAGGGCGCTCATCTTTTCCAGGAAAATTTAACGTCAGGACGGCGCGTGAAACACTTGAAACCTACACCTGCCCTGTTTGGCCATTCGCTTTTTGACAACTATTTCAGGCTTTTTTGTTTACCAGGCAGATTCCTGTTCCCACCAGGACCAGCGCTACGAGCAAGGAAAGGGTTATTGGTTCATTCAGAATCATACCTCCTGACAGCACGCCGAACAGTGGGGTAAGGAAAGTAAAAGAAGCCAGTTTATATGACGGGTACCTCGAGATCAGCCAAAACCAGGCAAGATACGTGATTGTTGCTATCCATAGAGTTTGATAAATGAGACTCAATGCGATTAGAGGCGTCATTTTAACAACACCGGGCTCGTTCCATACCACGGAACAGCCCATCAGCGTCACTGAGGATATGGCAAGTTGGTAAAGCAGAGTTTTTGCTGGAGACACCGATGCCAGAGGACCGGCTTTGATCAAGACCGTGGTGGCTCCCCAGAAAACAGCGGCTATAGCAAGCATCAAATCGCCGATGAGCATACGGTGGGTCGGAAAACTCAATGATTCACCAAAAGCCACCAATATGCCCGCAAACGCCGAAATCAGACCTACAACCTGAATGGCTCTCAAATTTTCATTTGGGATAAAAATCTGGGCCCCTAAAGCTACGACAAAAGGAGACAGATAGAGAAAAATGACCGCCCGCGACGCATTAGTATACTCAAGTCCCAGATAAATAAGCAGGAACTCAAGGGCAAAAAGAACACCGGCCGCCAGTCCCCACCACAAAGTTCCATCACGATCAAAAATGGGGTCTCTCCTCAACCACATCCACAAGATTATCAGAATTGTGGCGCCAACCGACCGTAGACCAGACTGGAAGATTGGTGAAACTCCCGGACTCGCAATCTTGATGGCAACCTGCTGCAATCCCCAACTCGCGCATAACACAAGCAGCATTGTCATTGCAAAAGCGTCAAGATTTCGTTGATTGCCAGATATAGTTTAATCCCTTCCTGAAAGATGAATATTGAAAATGAATTCGGTTTTCTCCATTGTGAGAATGGGATTTTAACACTAACCAAAAAACTCTCTCAACATAATTAACGTAAATAGCCCTTACTGCCAAGGCAGATCAGCCCATGAGTCATCGCCTTGAAACAGCCGGATCAGGAACAAATTATCTCCCGGAATTCATTTTTGAAGTCAAAAAAGTCCAGGAGTTTTAAAACTAGAACTGAACCTGCCACTTGAAATTTCCAAAGGTCGCTGGATTGGTGAGTTCCTCAGGAATAGTGATTCCAAAGACGGCGTTTTCCTGACGGATCTTTATTCTTACATCTTTTGTGGGCAGTACGATTTCCTCTTCTCTCGGGTATCGCTTTCCATCGAGGGTATCAAAAAATTCGACGACCCTCATCTCTCGAAGTATTTTCCCATCTTTACTTTTTTCTTCCAGCCTTAACAGATCAAGGGAATCCCTTTCAATCCAGACATAGCGCGACTGTCCGGAATCTGCTTTTGTTATCTGAATCAGGTAACTGGGCTTACCGTCTAGATTCTCCTCCCTCAACAAAGTCGCTGTATCGCCCTTCTCCGGAATTAAGGGCTGAAAATCGGCCATGGTGAGTCCCGTTCCTGCTATTTCAGTGGTCGGATCCCGGACATCTATTGGAAAAGCCTGTCCTGTAGCCGGCAGATACATGTAGGCCTCTGGATCCTTTTCCTGTCTCAGTATGCAAAGAATTCTCACACCCTTTGAATCCTCGGGTTCTACGAAATCTATGAAAACAGTAGTCGAATCTTTTTCCACCTGTCCCATCATCCACATCTGATGTTGGGAGGTTTTACGGTTTCCTGAAAAAGTCTGAATTTCCAGAGACGCTCTGAAAGATTCGCCTAATTGCTTTTTTTGGGCTTTTTCTATGATCTCTGCTCCAGTCAGGGCAGCAGACAGGCTGCCAAGTACGGGAAATAAAACCACCAACACCGTAACAACAAAACATCCACGAATTGCTGACATGTTTCCTCTCTTGAAAGTCGCGCAAACTACCTTTCTTTCCTGAGGTGTTCCGCAACGATTAGGGCTTTGGCCTCCCGAGACCTGCCGGCTATCAAACTCAACACCGACAAGACATCCTCCAAAGCCCTGGATCATGTAGTGAGTTCGGCATTTCTCTCCGCCAGATTCTCCTTCTCCACAATCCGTTGAATGATGTTTTTGATTGACGGAAAAGTCAGAATCATGGACTGCATGAAAATCAGATCGGCGAAGATTCCCATAAAAACGGCTGAGGCAACCAGTATGCCAAAAGAAACCGCTGCCTGAAAAGGGGTGGCGAGCATAGCCAGGAAACCCAGCACTGTGACAATTGACCAGGAGGCCATGGGTTTTGCCGCCAGACGGTATGCGTTGAACACACAGGCCTCAACATCCATCCCCGGGTTGAGTCTGATTTCACGTTTCAACTGTGTTACAAACTGAATTGTATTGTCCACAGCCAATCCAACCGCCACCGTAGCCGCAAATACCGTCACTCCGTCCAGGGGTATCTTCATGAAACCCATTATTCCAAAGACGGTGGCTACCGGCGGAACATTTGGGATGAGACTTATGAGGCCAAAACTGACCGAGTTCATTTGTAACATCATGAGCATGGAGATTATCGCTATGGCTACAAACATCGACTCAATTTCCGATCGGATGAGATCATCACCCTGAGCGGCGATAACAACAAGTTCACCTGTCACAGAAACCGAGGCGCTGTCTTTCATTACCTCCTGAGCTTGCGATTTTATTCTGTTTATGGTGTCCATCACCGGGACAGAAGGGTCATTATTGATCCTGACAGTAATATTCAGACGATTATATTCATCATCAATATGCTTTCTTATCAGTCGCTTGCCATCGGAGGTAAAAGATGTCACGAACAGCATCTGCGGCAGTATTCCGGGATTGGCGAACAAGTCAGATGTCTGATCCTTTTGCGCGCTCACAATGTTTCTTACATATTCGAGCCAGGAAAGAAGCGAATCCGTTGAGACTACCTCAGGAATGTCGCCGAGTCTGGCTTCGAGTTCAGCCACTTTTTGCCATATTGGGGTTTTCCTGAAAGCCCCGTCTTTGGATTCCAGAACCAGTTGGACTGAATGAATACTGGCCAGATTAGATTCGACGTATCTCACGTCTTTCACTTCAGGACGGGCTTCCCCAAGTTGATGCAGTATTTGTGGGTCGGACCTAATCAGGGGCACGCCGGATAACATGATCACGATCGCCACAAAACCAACCGCGGTGAAAAAACGGTAGTGATTTCGAATCGAGTCCATTACATATTCAAGCAGCCTCGAAGCTCCATCCTGACTCTCACGATCAATCACCCTCAAGTCCATGGATTTTAGGGAAATGATGACCGTTGGGACAAGAATCATGGCAAGACACAGGGAAATCGTCACCCCCAATGACATGATCAACCCCAACTGAAAAACCATCGGGATGGATGTGATCATGCATGAGCCAAAACCTACAGCTGTAGTGGCTGAACAGATGAAAAAAGGTCGCGCAAGATAGCGCACGGTCTGTTTTACAGCAAGGATTCTGTCTGGAATTTCCTGATGAAACTGGTTATATCTGGTAACCATGTGTATGACAAGTTCAAGGGTAGTAATCAGGATCAAACCAAAAGACAGGCTGGTGGTGGCATTCAACGGGATGTTTAGCGCTGCCATAATTCCGATTACCCAGAGAACACAAAGACCCAGTATTGCCATAGTCATCACTGTCACCGTGATGTTTCTGAAAACATAGCCAGTGACAGCAAGACAGATCACCGTACAAAGTATGCCGAATATCAGGGCCGTTTTGAGCGTGTATTTCAAGATAGCCTGACGCAATACCGCCTGACCGACTATCCTGTATTCGGATCCGGCGGAAAGACCGGATTTGACAATTTCCTCGACGCCAGACAAAATTCTTTCGTTTGTTTTGTGATCAAATTTCCACTTTTCATGGATGCGCAGCAGAATGCCGAGGGTCGAATGATCCTTTGAAAGTAGTAGATCGCTCACTGGAATAGCTTTTCTGACATTTTCAAATTTTGTCTGTTCAGGTAAGGTCAGCTGGCCTCCCTGGCTCTCAACGAACAGCTGGTTTGACAGCTTTTGCCCCTGTTTCTGATAAACCTTGAAGTTCGTAAGACTTAAAACCTCCTGGATTCCGTCAACCCGACTCAGTTGTTTTGTGATCTGATCTACAGAGGCCAGGATGCTGGGGTCCGGGACCCCGCTAGCAGACTTTACAGTCACCACAACATATTCATCGTCATCAAAGAATTTCCGGAAGTGGTCATATTCATGGAATGAATCGGATGACGTAACCAGCACCGATTTCAGGGTCGGATCAACCTGGATGTTCGGGATGAAAAAAGCAAGGATCAAGGTCAGGATTGCCACGATGCTGACGAGTAGCCACCTAAAATCCACAAGAAAATCTATCCTGTTCCTTGTCCGGCGGTCTGGCCTGTTCGTTTCTGTCATTCCGTACCCCCTTTGATTGGCGGTCTGGATGTGTGACATCCTGTCATCATCTGAAACTGATCAAACTAAAATAATTTCTACAACCAATGATGAGGATCTTATGATCATAACTGACTGTTAATCATTCTATCTGTTTTGAACGAAAAACCGCACGATTTGTGTATCTGCATCGAGTTGGGCTTGTCCATGATCAACAATAGACCACGGTTCCGGATTTAATTCCGTCGAGGAGGGCTAGATTCAAATTTGACAAAATAACCGTGATCAAAAAGGTCTGAATGTAATCTTCCTGATCTCAGATAACTGGAGGGCTAACTTTCCCTGTAATCAGGATTAACCCATTTCGGGCAGTTGATCAAGAATTTAAAATATTCCCCAAGATTTCATGCCTTCGAATGTGGTAGGGTGAATGTTCACACTTGTATGGAACAGCCCTGTCTATTTTTGGATAATGTCCTGTGTGCTCAGGAATCACTTTCGACTTCACGCTTCAGAACGTCCAGATTGATTCTATGGAGATCGTGTATTGAAATCCAGTATTGAATGCTTAAGTTCTTGAATATTAGTAAGAAACTTATTTAAACAGATCACCAATGTTAATATTTCATACAATTCTGCGCATCAACTGGAAACCGGTTTGCCAATGGAATTCTTGCAAGAGGTCACCTATTAAGTCAGTTTTGTCGCGTAAACTCACCTGTGAGGAGTTGCCCGACTGAAATAATCTTTTATTTCATGGCTCCTTCCTGGTTATGTCAGAATTGCTTCAAAGTCAGTACTCTTTTTTTGTGGATGGCAGGAAAAAAGTTATGGGAAATTTGCTTTACGACAGATATTCTGTTCCTATACGTACTGAGAAAAATCCGTGGATTGAATTTATAGTGAACCGGGCTGTTGATCTTACCGTAAACTCCAGGTCATTTTCATGAATCACTGTCGATTGGCAGGTTTGGCTCGACACATGGTGTGTTCACATGATGAGTAAATCGCACTATTGGGTAGTATGCGAAGCAGTGGACTTCATAAGGAATCATGGAGATGAGTCCGAGAAACGGGCGCTCCTGAATCTGGAACTGGCTTGCAGACCAAAGGCTGATGATTTGACGGCTGAATCCGGGAACTCGGCCATTGAAATTCTTGTCGGCTTCGAATCCCTCCATACTGATAAATACTGTGATCTGGCTCTTGAGTTTAGCGAACTGGATTTCCTGGGCAAGAACAACATCACCGGGCTTGCTTTTCACCAGTTTACTGCAATGAATCATTTCGTCAATCCCTACCCGGAAACAATCGATTTCTGGTCGGACGCTGACGGATATTCGTTTTTATCTTCGTCTAAAACGGGTTTTGACCACTTAATTGTAGAGGGACTTTCACAATATCTTGGCGCGAGGGTGGATATCGACAATTCACCCGTCTTCCATAAAATAAGGGATTACTGTGAACAGGATTGTGACAGGTGGGATTCAAACTTCAGGAATCTTATTTCGCAGACACGATTTGCGCCATGGACTGCGCTTTCTCAATTTTACTACGATTGCTTTATTAACAGACACTTTGAGCCGTTGGATGTCAAAGGCCCCAATCCTGAAATAGTCGGAATTCAATTGCTTGGACCCGTGTTGCATTCTCTTGCGGACGCTTGCAGCGTTCAACATGTCAGGGGAACCCTGGGATTTGGTCACTCAGTTTGGGAAAACTATCTTAAGTCCATGGTTTCTCACAAGAAGCTAAGAGTGGACTCGCGAGTAATCAGGAACTTCCTGAATGAACAGATGTTTCAGACTTCTCGAGTTGTTAAAGACCACAAGAATCCCGGATTCATGAATGTATCAGAACTTGTCTTGCAGTTGAGCCTGAGGACGGCGGACAGGATGAAGGTTTCAACGAAACAGACGTGGGAAGATCTCTGGTCAGCAGGAGATGACTTCTGGAAGTCCTACCTGCGAGGACCGTCGATAGAATCCGATACAGCCTATCTTTATCACCTTGCCATAGCATCGACCGTATATGCATTGAAACAGGCCTGCATCGATCTTCTGGGGATCGGCGTTTTAAGTAAGGATGGAGGCCTTCAAAATCCCGAATTGATGCCGGATATTCCCGTTGTTCAGAGAACTTGGATCTCAGGATCCCTGTCAAGGAGCCCTCTTTCAGACCGGGACATTTCGAAAAGCCTTGATCCACTCGACGATCCGCATCAACTGTTGGGCTTTGATCCGGTTGGTCCGTCTAATCTGTCATCAAACCTGAAGGAATTCAACCGGCTGTTTGGCTCCAGAGACCTGAAAGGCCTTGATACAGATAAGGCTTTAATATTACTACAACACATTCAGAACGATCTGGCTGGCCAGTTCAAACTGAAACATGACACTGAAGGCCGGGACTTCTGTCCTATCAAATCCATTGAGACAATCCCTCTCGATTCGGATCTGAGCGCTCACTGGGGAATAGGAACTTTTAGGGCTCCTACACTCAAGGAACTCAATGACCCGGAGTTATTTTCACATTATATCGACATGAATGATGTCCACTGTTACAAAGCGCACAAACTGCAACTGACGCAGCTTATTGCCGGTCTGCATTTCCATAAGGAAAGACGGGGGCTCAATGAGGACAGTCAGAAACGTCTCAATGCGCTAATAGATCGCATAATCAGACTCAGGGACTTTGACTCCTACGATCGGGCGGCGGCATTCGGTCTGTTGCCTAGCCGGGAACATAAACGTCGAATTCAGAAAGAAGAATCTTCAAAAAACAGGGCCCATGATTCAGTCAGGGAGTCTAGTGGACTGTGGGAACGAATCCGGAACTTTTTTAATATCCCTATGGCCGCTCTTGCTACTGCCGTAGCTGTGGCCCTGCTACTCATCATGGTTTACCCCAGAGGTGGAATTGAGCCGCTGATTGGGTTAAGTGGAGAAACATGGGAGGCGCCTAAACCAAAAATGATGGCCCCGCGGGCCATAGTCCCGGAAATCCCAACAGTCGTCAGGACCAAGGCCGCTATTGTTCTGGTGTTTGAAAATTTCAGTCAAAAACCTGACCAGGAATTCATTGATGGAGCCTACAGAGCCATTGATCCAAGACCATCCACAGAGAGTAGATACGAATTCATAAGTCCGTTTACTATCAAAAAGGCTATTTCGGATGGGGTGATAAAAGCGGATAGCATGAAAGAACTCAAGGCTGGACTGGCTACGGCAATGCAGGTATCTAAGGTTTTGATAGTCACAATAAAGCCTAACAAGTCCAATTTCGATGTTGAAGCCGAACTGACTGACCTGAAGTCGGATCTATCCCTCATCAGTCTGAGTAGCACGAATGTTACCGCCATAGAACTTGACAATACTTTGGTATCCTTTTCAGAGGAGGCTTTCAGGTCGGAATGAAAATCATGGGACAATAAACCGGACTTTATCCCCGGACAAAGAGATGTCTACCGGCGTTTCTCCCCAATAGTCACCATCTACTTCGACCGGGTATTGGATTTCGGCATCGATTCGAACACTGCGGGCCATGAATCTTTGGATTTCTGGCAAGCGTTCCGATATTCGCAAAAAACCGGCCAGGCAGTATTTGATGAGATGAGCAGCAGACCCTTCAGGAAACACGCAAACTTCAAACAGCCCGCTCGTCATGGAAGCCCTGCTGGAGAATTCAAAGATTCCACCGTATTTTTTGACTTTCTGAACAATGACAAGTTTACCGTCCACTTCTTGGTCACCGTCAACTGTCACAGTCAGATTAACGGGCTGATATTCCATCAGTGATCTTATAATTGGCCTTATGTATCCCCTGAAACCGAGTCGTCCGGGACGATTGACTGAAATTTGCCTGGTTACCAGTGAATCAAAACCACACGAAACCAGCATCAGAAATTTTGAGCCATTGACAATACCCACGTCCAGTTCCACTGTTTTTCCTGCCTCGATGACTTCGATCAGTCGTCGATTAGTCTTGGGCAAAGCCAATTCCCGTGCAAGTATGTTTGCGGTACCGGCTGCAAGAGTAATCAGCGGAGGCAAATTATCTGTTTTGGCCCCATTTATGACCTCATTGATCGTGCCGTCCCCACCCGCGACCACGATACGATCAAATCCTGAGTCTATCTGAGAAGCTATTCGACCGGCGCTGCCCCTTGACTCAGTAAATTTGACTACTGAGGTGTGCCCCCTGTCCATAGCACATTCAACGAATGCTTTTACAGTTTCGGCTGTTTTCCCTCTTCCGGAAACCGGATTGGCTATCACCAATATGCGCATACTTTAACAACCGCTACCTGGATAACATTCATTGAACTTTTAGCGCCTATTTTCCTACAATCATCAAAATGATCGGGGCGCTCTACTTAAAAACTGCTTTCCAAAGGATCTAACAGCCTGACAACATACGGATATTTCGATTCACTCAATTTCTGATTATTTTTACAAGGTTACCCTCTCCGTCCCTGTTGCCGGCGAAAGGTAACCTTGTGACTGAGGCTGATGTTGGCGTCAGCAAATTTTCCATTCTTTTTTCATCGTCGCTCGCCTGGACCAGAATCTCCTACAACTACGAATGCGGACCAGAAAAAGGGATGTTCAAAACCCGCTTTCCTTATGCTGGCTTTAGCATCCTGCCAACCCTGAAGCTTGCTTTTCCCGTTTTTTATGTTCCTGAAAAATTCTTCCATTAGCATAACTGAGGATTGATCGGCTACCGACCAGAGGCTCATCAACACGGTTTTAACACCGGCGCACTGGAATGCCCTACCCATACTCATGACCCCTTCACCGGCCAGATTTGCCCCAAGACCGGTTTTGCAGGCTGTAAGGGCAGCAATTTCAGAGTCCAGTTTAAGACCAGCTACTTCTGACATCGTTAACAGACCATCTCTCCTGTCTGGAAGCATTGCCATGTACAGGACCGGCTCAAGAACCCATGATTCCTTGTTGGAGACATCCCCATGAGTGGCAAAAACTACCGTCCCATATTTTTTATCCTGATTCGAAACCTGTTCAATAAATCTCTTTTTGGAAGCCTGAAATCCTGTAAAGACATCACATTTCTCACCATAGACTTTCTGGAGGTTTTTGGCCAGTTGTTCAGTGATTTCAAGCCTCGGAATCGTCCTGGAATCACCATTGATGACATCCTCTACCGCCACCATAAGTTTCGGGAATTGATCGCTAGAAGACTTTTCTCCTGTCGGCTGTGAATCCATTGCCTGAACTCTGGGATCATTTTTGTCAAAAACAGGGTCGGCCATTACCAGGACACGGTCGAACTCCGCAGGAGATTTTGATTTGGACTTGGCCTTCTCCCCCGCAGCTCTTGTGATAGTCAGGGCGGTCAGTGACTGGACATAAACGATCGGATAAACATCTCCAACATATTTCAGACCACCGGGATAATCTCCCCATTGTCCTTTCATCCACTCAGGTTTTCCGTCCATCACCAGCGATTCGAAAGGCAGTAAGGCCAAAGCGCCGTCAGGGATGATCATGACTGAACTTCCCTCGGGCACTTCGGACAACGGTTCCTCCAGAAGTTTCCTGTAAAATCCTGCGGCCAGGTCAACATCAAATGCTTTTAAATTCCTACCATTTATGGACTGCTGAAATCTCAGGACATCTTTTTCGAGTTCATCTGGTTTCCAGTCCACAAAACGGCCACTCACCACTTTCTTACCTCTGAGAAGTGTTGTTCCTACCCCCTCACTTGTGACATCGAAGATAAGCGCATACTCTGAAGGAGATAAGCCGGCTGTCTCGAGTTTTACG
Source organism: uncultured Desulfomonile sp. (assembly GCA_964542775.1). Taxonomy (GTDB): domain Bacteria; phylum Desulfobacterota; class Desulfomonilia; order Desulfomonilales; family Desulfomonilaceae; genus CAITZA01. Next base: position 45,844 of record CAZIVV010000010.1, on the reverse strand, counting down.
GGTGAGGGATATTTGATTGACGCGTAATCCTTGTATTTTTCCCGTAATGATTTCAGGAATGCGGCCCGTTCGGTTTCAGCTGCCTTTATCTGTTTGTTGATCTCCCTGATACGTTCTCCGTCAATGTCTCTTGATATGGCATCCATCGACATCTTGAGTGATGCAACTTTGTCGGAAATTCTCATTTCGTTTTCACGGATTTCTTCAGGAATACCGAAAAATTCCCCGTCCAGTTTCTGCGCCAATGTATCAGCGAAGGCTCTTGCTCTGGTCAATTCACCAGGATATATGCTCTGGGCTGATTTGTCCTGTTTAAGAGCCACTCTTACCAGACCCTTGGATGGTTCGGATCGCTGGAATCCATTTATTTTTCCCGCAAAGAAATTCTGCCTTTCCGAGAGCAACAGTTGAGATCTCATTTCCTCCGTGAGATCTACGGCCTTGTTATAGAATTGCGCTGCCTGACTATAGTTCTTTTTAGCCTCATAGACCCGCCCTAGCCCTGTATATGCTGTAAAAAGCTCGTCAGCGTTACCCGCCTTTTGAGCGCTCTTCATCAATTGTTCGTAGTTCTTGCGCGCAGCGTCCAGATCACCCCGTAGAAAGTTCAGTCTTCCAACCGATGAATCGTAATCCGCCTCCTTGAGATAGGCCTCCGCCTCTTTCAACCGCCCCAGATCCAGGCATACATCTCCAACGACTTTTTTGGCCAAGTCTGGAGAAGATCCTACCCTGTAGAATATTTCTAGCGCTTTTTTGCTGTTTTCCAGAGCCAGATCGGACTGATCCATGCCAATCTGCAGTTTTGCCATCCTCATCAGCGCTTCCCCTTCTGCCACAGCGTCACCGGTCTTTTGAGCCACATCGATGTAGGCCCTGAGAGCATCCAGCGCCTTGAGTGGCTCTCCACGAGCAGCAAACATACTGGCAAGATTGTTGAGGATGATCATTTGATACCGGTTTTCCTCAGTGTCAGCGGCCAGAGCGGCCATGTAAGTTTGGGCTGCCCGAGAGAAAGATCCGCGGTTCTTGTCCCTTACCGCAATGTTGTTCAGTGTCATCTGCGCTGAACGTCGAGAACGATTTTCCTGGAATATTTTGATGGCCTCCTGATTCAGCTCTTCAGCTTCATCATAGTTGGACCACGCTATGTTTATAGCTGCCAGATTACGAAGGGTCACGCCCAAGACCTCGGGGTTCTTTAATCCTCTAGCCAAAGTTACTGCTTTTTCGTAAAAATCTGCTCCCTTCTGAAACTGGCCGGTTAGATAGTAGATGTGCCCCAGACTTTCACAGGCCCTGAGTTCTTCCTGCACATCTTTGGCCTTTTGCGCTTGAGCCAAAGCATTCCTGTAAAACTTTATGGCCGACGAAGGATCTTTTCGGGCAAACTCAAAAAGAGTTTTGTCTATGTCCATAGCCAGTTCGATGAGATATGTGACTCGAGGAGGAGTCAGCTTCCTCGGAGGGATTACTTCAACAGGTCTGCGCTGAGCTCGGGGTTTCTCCTCTTCATCAGAGATGTCAGGGATCTCCATCTTGGGTTCCTCGACAGGAGCCCGGGGTGTCAGATTTATGTGGAGGTTGATTCCAAATCCAAACCCACCACCTCCTCCTCCGCCTCCACCTCCATGACCGCCGCTTGAACAGTACAGTTCACAGGGGGAACAGCACAGTGATACTGATATGAGGAGGAGGATTGTGATAACCCTAAAATGATTGCTCCAAATTGAAGGCCATCCTGATTTCCCTTCGACGCTCGATCTGTTCATGATGTTTTCCTTTCGAACCGTCAGAGTTACTACAAGGTGTCTAAAAAATGGAATCGGGAATTTCGCAGAATTCGTAGTCATCTCTGTGGTTGCCCGACAAGTTGTCCAGATTGTCAAAGGCAACAGTTTTGAGAACAGTAGAGAATTTTCAGGTTGAGCGGCCTGGTGGCCTGAAAGAGAAATCCATCCAGAATGAAGATGTCTTTTTTTGCCTCTCCGCTTTCTTCCTGAAAGGCAGGTGGAAAGGCAACCGGCTTGATTAACAGGGGTCCTTTGGCGCACAAGTTATTCTGCAGTAAGAGAAAACCCATAACTGGAACAGTAAGAGCTAAAACTGAGGATAAGATTGTCAGGCCACCATTTTCGAGAAAAACCTTTTCCATGAAAGCCCCTTAGCCCAGTTTCTGCAGGCGTCAGACATTGGCGGTTCCTCGATGGTCTTTAGTAAGTTAGAAAAAAGTTTATATACACCCTCTTATATACCAATTATAAGCTTGTTGCAAATCTCAGGTCAAGCTCCGTGGCTATTCCGTGTCACTTTGGCGCCAGTTTAATGTGTCATTGTAAAAGACCCTTTGAAAACCGTTTGACCCCTATTAATAACTACTACTATGCAAATGGTCGGTAATTTGATCCCAAAAAAGTGCGATCATGCAACAAATAAATTGATAGAATTCTGATGAAGCGCGATGTTATATAAAACATGGTAAATTGAATCCAGGCTGTTATGCGCAGTATTGCAACTCAACAGCCGGAGAATTGTCTAAATAGTCGTCATCTAATTGCGAGATCCCAATTCGGGAAGACATTTGGGCCGTAATCTTTCCAAGATTTCAAAGACTTTTCTGAGTAGTCGTCAAGACGTTTGAACAGTCCTGAAAACTCGTTACAGAAAAGAGGTCCATCATGAATACGATCCTAACCATTTTCAGAGATTCTACGTCGGTCCATCATCTGCGCCACGCCACTTCGAACCCCAGCTATTTTTTTAGAGACTTGAAAGACACCATTTTCCAACGGTTTTGGGTTCGGGAGTTAAAGTTCATTTGTTGTATTGTTGATGTTGCAGAATCGCCTACTGGACGACAACATTATTGCAGAATTACGAAGCGCTAATCACTAGCTTCTCGGCCAATCGGCGGCACTGCCTGGAGAATCTGTTTACGGATTTTCTTTTTGAGACCGTAGGCAAAATTAGACTCAGTTGGGATTTGATTTTTTGCTGAACGAGATTCAAAAATGTTGCGCTTTGGGAGGTTTTAGAGATGACCCGCACAGCGGAAGATTATCTCAAGTGCGTCGTACTGATTGTTATGATCCTTATTTTACCTCAACATGGATCATCCCAGAATTCTGGAATCAGGCAGTTATCCAGCAGGGAGGATTGTGTCGCGGCAAAGGCTAAATACGACGAGGGTGTTAAACTCATAAATTTTAATGAACGCCGGGCCGCCTTTCAGAGGGCTGTTGACCTGTGTCCAAAATATGCCGAGGCGCACGTAAATCTTGCTGACGCACTCGAACACCTCGGTCTTATGAAAAAAGAAAAATTTGAGGGAACTCACGAGGCCAACAAACTGTTGGATGACGCCATCCGCCACTACAGTTTGGCCATGCAGTTGAAACCTGATCTGCTTCCCGCTCAACTCGGCATGGCAGATGTGTTCATGGCCCAAGGGCGTTATCCTCTCGCTGCAGAGAGCTATCGTAAGGTTTTGAAAATAAGGCCAGGATATCATGGAGTAGAGGCTCGTTTGCGTGAAGCGGAAAATCGCGCCCGTTCAACATCAGTCAAGCTTAAAACCGCATCTGAAATTACCAGTGATGTCAAGAGCGCTGATCTGAATACGATGTACAAAACAATGGGGTTTGAGGAATATGTGATCAAGGACAGCGACCGCCAGTCCTTCAACAACATTCTTTTTGAAGGCTGGTCGGCAGCCATACGGCCAGGCGAGCCAGTTAATCAGCTTAATGAAATAGGCAAAGCGCTGACATCTGAAGAGATGTCTTCTTACAGGTTCATTATAGAAGGTCATGCTAATGCCGTCGGAGAATTTGATCGTAACATGACCCTGTCCAAGGAGAGGGCTACCGCTGTCAAGGAATACCTGGTCAACAATTTTGGTATAGACAAGGACCGCATGATCACGCAAGGCTTTGGTTATACCAGACCGAAACACGAGATGGCTACTGACGCTTCTAATCGTAGGGTTGAAATAGTCTTCTTTAATGAGGGGAACAAGCCATGAATCGATCAGGAACAGTGTCAACCCCCCATGACCGGATCTATGCGCGATTAACCATGGTATTGATATCGTGGCTTCTAGCCGCAATAATCTTCGTGTTCCCGTCACAGGTTGCATGCGCGACTCCAGGTGCGCTGGCCAATTGCGAGCTATATGCCGTCCTTGTTGGCATAGGGAAATACCGCGACACAAAACTGAATCAGCTCGTACTGTCTCCGAAGGATGCCCAGGATTTTCATGTGTTCCTAAAAGAGCGGTCCAAAATGTTCAAAAGGGCTCACATAAGGCTTTTTGTGAACGAGCAGGCAACCCGGGAAAATGTCACCAAAGCTATCAGGGATGATCTGAAACCTGCTGGCAAGGATGATGTCGTCATAATATTTCTGTCAGGACATGGCGCATCCGACCCAGTTAGGACCGACGAATTCTACTTTCTGACTTACGACGCTGATGTGGAGAATCTTTTTGGGTCTGCCCTGCCAATGAACACTTCTGGACTTTTTAAGGGCATTGATTCTGACAGATTGATTCTCATGTCAGACGCATGTCATTCCGGAGGCTTTAGTTCAGCTCTAGACAAATCCACAGCGAAGGCCGCCGACATATTTTTCTCAGTGTTTCAGAATCTGCAGGGAAGATTCGGGTTCGCCTCAAGCCGACCAGATGAAGTGTCTTGGGAGGACAAGCGATTCGGAAATAGCGTGTTTACGCATTATTTACTCAAAGGTCTGAGAGGCGCCGCCTACAAGAACACCGGCGATGGAGTGATAACGGTCAAGGATCTATACGACTTTGTCTATGAAGGGACCCGTGAAGCCACTAGGGGCAGACAGAACCCCCAGCTATACACCGCCAAGGGAAAAGCAGAGAATACCCCCATATTCAGGGCTCCTGTTTACGACAAACCTCTCAATATCGAAGCCCTGTTCGTGACCCAGGAAGACGATGGAGAGGTAAAACCCCTAGCTAATGACGCGACCTTAAAATCGGGGCAACGAGTGGGCCTGGCGTTCAAGGCCGACGCTGACTGCTTCGTGCATGTTGTCTGGTGGGATTCCAACGGAAACGTTGGGCGTCTGTTCCCGAACCCCAAACTTACTGAAGGCTCTGGGGAAATAAAAGCCGGTGAAACCCAGTGGCTACCTTACAAGCAGGGAAAGCACTGGTATGTGCTGGATAAAAACGTAGGCGAAGAAACCATATATCTTGTCGCAAGCAGAGAGCGAAACCCCAGACTTGAAGAACTTTACTCAAAGTTGCGTTCTGCTGGACTCGAGCGTGAATTCAACCTCATGGGTATCGAGGATTATACAGTTCCTGACAAAGTTAAACAGCTTTCGGATCCCAACAGGGAGAAATTGTTTCAACGCATGGAAAACCAGATACAGGTGGTCGGGGCAGACAAGGTCATCCGCATTAAATTCAAGCATATAGCGCCGTGATGCAATTTTACTTTCAAACAAAGCATGAACCTCGACAGCCTTGTATAGAAAAACGGAGGTCATGATGGCCTGGCACACATTCAGATTGGCCACAATTCTTCTTTTAATTTTTGCGGTTTTACCGTGCGCCTTAGCCCAGCAGGAACAGGCGGGCTTCGACAGATTGAAGCAAGGCCAGCAGACGCTGAGAAAGGCCAATTCCTCTTCTGAACGCCAGACGGGGCTGAAAGAATTGCAGGATGCTTTGCGAATGTTTGAAGAAGCAGGTTCCGAAAAGGGAAAAGCCAGAACATTCAATACCATGGCCGATTTTTACTTTGATCATGGGCAATATCAGAAGTCTCTGGAGTTTTACCAAAAAGGCCTTGTCTCAAGTGAAAAGGCAGCTGACACGTGGAGTCAAGGAGTGTCAACCAACGGTATCGGCAGAGTTTACCAGGCTCAATCCAGCTATAAACAGGCTCTGGAATATTATGAAAAATACCTGGAAATAACAAAATCATCATCTAACCCGCAAGGTGAGGCCGTTGCGCTGGACAACCTCGGTGGGGTCTACCAATCCCTCGGGCAATACGATAAGGCCCTGTCATTTATGGAACAGTCACTGGCTATCATGAAAAAGATCAATAACAAGCGGGGTGAAGGAAGATCGTATCAATCCATTGGTGGTATTTACAATTCTCTTTCCCAATATACAAAGGCCCTGAAGTATTACACCACTGCGGCTGAAATCAGGGAAAAACTGGGAGATCTTCGAGGAAACGCTGAGTCAATTCACAGTATAGGAAGTATAAACAAAGCTCTGGGAAAATATCCGGAGGCGCTCAAAAAATACGAACAGGCACTGGAAACAAGGAGAAGAATAGGTGACACCCGTGGCGAGGCAATCAGTCTGGCCGCCATGGGTGGCGTATATTATGACACTGGAGACTACCCCGGAGCAACAAAATGTTTTGAACAGGCAAAACAAATAAACACGAAGATTGGCAACATTCGGGGAGAGGCAGATAATCTGGTCGCTATTGGAGATGTTTACTACTCCCTGGGCCAATACACCAAAGCTCTCGAACAGTTCAGACAATCTCTCGAAACGTACAAAAAGTTGGGAATCGTGAGGGGAGAAAGTAATTCTCTGATAGGAATGGGGAATGTTTACTTTTCTCGAGGCCAGTATCAGAAGGCCCTTGAATGTCAGGAAGGCTCTTTAGCGCTGTCAAAGAAAATCCAGAATATTTCCGGACAATCAAAAGCGCTCAATAACATCGGGATCATCCATCGTGCTCTGGGACACTATCCTAAAGCGCTGGATTGTTACGAACGTTCCCTTGAAATAAAAAAGAGCATAGGAGATGTCAAGGGACAGGGCATTGTTCTTTCCAACATAGGTCTTATTTATAGATCTGTAGGTCAACCTTCCCAGGCTATTGAATATTATGAGAGGTCACTCGAAATCAGAAAAAGGATCGGTGACAGGGCTGGCGAGGCTCTCAATTATTCCAACATAGGGGCCATATACACCGACATGGGCAGATACGCCGAGGCTGAGGCAGCCCTTAAAAAGTCCCTCGAAATAGACAGGGCCATTGGTAAACCAACCAGATTCGAGGAAAACAACCTGGCAAACCTCTTCATGGATATGGGAGCCCTGTCCAAGGCTGAGGCCATAGCAAACTCGTCCGGATATGATTCCACGAAGGCAAGATTGGCTCTCATCAAGAAGGACTACCCAGAAGCAGCCAAGTATTATGAGAAAAGCGTTGGAGCCTTTGAGAAATCGGGAAACTCTGAAGGCCTTTTCATAAGCTATACCGGTCTTGCAACCGCCAATGAAGCCATGGAGAACTATGAGAAGGCGGACGAATATTATGAAAAAGCGATGAATCTCCTTGAGGAGGTAAGATCCGGACTTTTACCTTCGGAACGCAAGAATTTCTTTGAGGTAAGGTTGGGAGGCTTTTCTCGAATAGAGCCGGCCAAAGGACTCACCAGGGTTCGCATGAAACTCAATCGACAGGATGAAAGCATACAGGCGATTGAGGTTACCAAAGCGAGGGCCTTTGCCGACCATTTGTCAGAGAAAGTGGCTTCCGGAAACTCGGGAACCCCGAAGGAAATCATGGAAGAGGAGCACTTGCTCCTCAATAGGCTGGCTGCTCTCAAAAAAGACCTTTCAAAGACCGACAGGAACAGTCAGTCCGTCAAATATGAAATCCTTTCAAGAGAGTGCCAGGATGCCGAAGCTAACCTGATATCCTTCATCGATGGGCTTTGGAAAAATTATCCCGCATACGCCGCAGTGAAATATCCCCGCCCCCTGGGTATTAAAGATTCCGGATTAAGCCAGGACGAGTGCGTGTTGATGTTTGATGTGTCACGTCAGGGAGTGATGATCAAGCTTATCCGGGAGAGGAAGGAGGCAGAGAGTTTTTTCAAGAGCTGGGACTCAGAAGATCTTGTCAGGGACGTATTAAAATTCAGGGCGCCATTTGAAAACAGGAATCTTCGGGAATTCGACATTGAACTGGCAAAAAGTCTTTACCGTAAACTGGTTCAGGCAGTTCTTGTAGATGTTCCCAAAGGAACGCCGCTCATCATAATACCTGATGGAATCCTATGTTTGCTGCCATTTGAAGCGTTGGTCACATCAGGTCAGGCTAAATGGAGCAAGCTGGAGGGCAAAAACTGGCCTGAGCAGTTCACTTATTATCCTGAAGGAGTCACGTATCTGGGTGACATGTATCCTGTTAGCTATTACCAGTCCCTTTCGGCCCTCACCCTGGTCAGAAAAACCCGCGGCAGGGAAAAGCCAAAAGACAGCCTTCTGGTTGTAGCTGACCCAGTATTCAATCTGAACGACCAACGAGCCCAGTTAGCCACCCCTACCGCATTGGCCCAAAGTGAAAAAGATTACAACGTAAGACTGATGCAGGCCATAGAGGATAGCGGCAGCCTCAAATTCAGGCGTCTTCCCGAAACGGGAGATCTAGCCGAGAGTTTGCAAAATATATACGGATCCAAGTGCATGGCCCTAACAGGACTTGAAGCCGACAAAACAGCCTTTCTCACTCGTGTTGCCCCCGGGCTCAGTCGGTACGGCAACGTTGTTTTTGCTACGCATGGAGTAGTTTCTAACCAGACGGCCGGGATCATGGAACCGTTTCTTGCGCTCACTATGGTTCCGCACGGCGTAGACGGTTTTCTGAAAATGTCCGACATCCTTTCTTTAAAAATGAATGCGGATGTAGTGGCTCTAACGGCATGTCAGACCGGACTTGGGAAGGCCCAATCGGGAGAGGGAGTTGTGAGCATGGGACGCGCCTTCCAATATGCAGGGGCTAAATCTGTCCTGATGTCATTATGGGAAGTCGAGGCTTCATCCGCAGTAACACTGGCCGCCAACTTCTTCAAGTATCGAACCTTGGGCAAGACAAAAATCGAATCACTCCAAAAAGCCAGACAGGACATTAGAGACGAAGGCTATAAACACCCCTTCTTCTGGAGCGGCTTTATCCTTGTGGGGGAAACATCATGATTCAGTCTGCCTGCAAATATGTTCCTGGTTTGGCGGGGCCTGCTCACACAGATTTTGGAATGATACCTTTGATCGCACCGGACGCTGTTTTTTCAATGATGGTTTGTCAAACAGTCCCGGGTCATTTTACGGCAAGGAACTTTAGGCTCAATCTCTTAACCTGACAAAGCTGTTTCAACTATTCGGTAGACCTTTTGTTATGTTGATCTGAAACCTGCAACGATTTGAAAGTGAGGTGTCCGCCATGAGAAAAAAGCTATTTCAATCGGCGTTGTTCGCCGTAATGTTCGTAGTCGCTCTCACATTCCACGGTCAGGAGGCTGCGGGATACAGCACTGAGGAACTTCTGAAACTCTCAAACCAGATTCAGAATGAGAATCCGGGGATCAAACTGGAGATAAAGACCGATAAAGCTGAATACAGCATTGGAGAGGACGTGGTATTTCAGTTTAAGGCGGACAAGGACTGTTATGTGGCTCTCCTGGACATCGGGAGCAGCGGAAAAACGATCGTGCTTTTCCCAAACAAATGGCATGTCGAAAACAGGATTGAGAAAGACAGGATTTATAATATACCCCCACTGGGCAGCAACTTCACCTACAGGGTAATGCCTCCAGTTGGCACAGAGCGAATCAAGGTTCTGGCATCTCTGGATCCTGTGCTTTCCAAAATTCAATCGTTACAGGAAGAGCTCAAGCAGCCGATCGAGACCGGTCCTGAAAAGGGTCAGGTGTTCCTGAGCATGAAGAATCCCTCCGTTGTCATGAAGGACATAGGAGTAGCCTTTCAGAAAATTGACCACAGCAAATGGGCCACAAAGGAATACTCTTTCAAGATTGTCGAGGCCGCACCAGTCACGACTCCGCCTCCTGCCGAGCCACCTAAAGTTACAACTGAAACCAGACCCCCTGAGGAACCCGGAGTTTTCAAGGGAAAAGATGGTCTCTATGAAATAAAGTATGACCACACCAAATGGACATCGGCCCCGGTTCCAGGCGACACGGCAGAAGCTGCTTTCACCCATGGCTCAGGCGAGCTAGACGTGGTTGTTATCGTCCAACAGGTTTCAGGCGAGGTTTCAGTCGAAATGGCCAAAAAAGCATTTCTTGAGTACCTGAAAGCTATGATTGGCGACATTACACTCAAGGAGGAAAAGGAGATAAAGTCGAATAATTATACGGTGACCTCCATGACACTCAATGGAAAGATCGACGGAACGCCCTTCATTTTTAATGGATACCTGTGGGTTGGCAAAACTGCGCTAGTTCAGCTCATTAGTTCCTGTCCGGAAAGCGCCTTTCCCAAATTCAAGGAAGATGTCGAAAAATTCTTGAACGGGTTAGTAATTCTTAAACCTTAAGCCAGGCTGCAGGACTGTAGGCAAATTAAACAGCTTTCTGGTATAAGCAATGGATTTCATTACTAACTTAAGCTCAATCATGAGTTGGCTGACTTTTTGAGATAACGGGCTTTCGGTATTTTATTATTCAGTTGGGGTTCTATTGTTTCACGGGAGGTTCGGGATGGGACGTCTAATCAGAATCATTGCTTCAGCAGCCATAGTTACCATCACTCTCCTATTTTGCGCTAACGCATCTCATTCTCAGGGTTTGGCACGAACCAAGGACTGGAAGGATATCAACATCCTTCCCACGAATTCGGGTTCCACGAATAACATCAGGATAACTCTGTCAACTGAGAAGGATTCACTAAATCCAGGTGATGAGCTGAAACTCAGCTTTTCGGCGGACAGGGAGTGCTATGTCACCCTGATGGACATGGGCACATCAGGCCGTATTCTAAGGATTTGGCCTAATGATTACTCGGGATCCGACAACAAAATTGAGGCAAATGTAACACGCAATTTTCCAGCAACCGGAGATAAGTTCAGGTTCAGAATAGCTGGCCCCAGTGGAACTGAGCGAATAATCGCTTATGCCACATCCGAAAAAGGCAAGATTCTCTCGGAGCAGGAATTTCAGCAAATCCAGAAAACTGGATTCAAGGAATACCGTGGAAACGCTAAAGATCTTGCCATACGCTTTCAGAGGAACGCGGAAACTGTTGGACAAAACGTCAATTGGGGGACTGCTCAGTTAAACATTACAATAGGCTCAGGACCTCCACCAGCGCCACCTATCGTTGAGAAATCTAAAACTTATCTCCTGGCAATTTCAGGCCACGGTGTCTGGGATGACAGACCGCACGATAATACTGTAGTAAGGATAGCCGAGACATTTCAGGCCAAGGCAGGGATAGAAAATTCGAATTTGAAAGTGCTCCGGGACGCCGCTGCCGATTTTCCAGGGAGTGTTTCTGGTTTGAAATGGCTTGCTTCAGTAACCCAGCCTGAAGATACAGCCATAATCTACTTCAGCGGACATGGTGGTAACGTAAGAGGAGAAGGATTCCTCGTCCTCTATCCTGGACAAAAACTTGCTGCTACTCCGCAGTTCAGAGGCAAAAAACATCTTCTATCCAAGAAAGAATTAACTAAGCTGATCAATAAGATACCTGCCAGAAAAAAAATACTTATCGTTGATTCCTGCCATAGTAGAGCAATGGCAAAACATTTTCAAATTACTGATCCAGAGCTTATTTCCGATTACATAGCCCTAGAGGGAGCAGACGAAGAATTTCCCGTCACTGAGAAAAGCGCTGTTCCCGATTATGACAATGACAACCTGGCATTCATCGCCTCGGCGCTCAAACATGAGACTTCATACTCTCATCCCAAGTTGCAGGGTGGTGTTCTGACGTACTTTCTTGTTGAGGCTATAAAACAGGGTAGCCAGGACCTGGAAGCTGCTTTCAATCTGGCAAAAGAAAACGTGGCAGACTGGTACGACAAGCGCAAACGCCACATACCAAATCCCCCAACACCGTGTCTCGTGGATCCGAACGGCATAGTCAAGGAGTTCAGGTTCAGGAATTGATCATTTCAGGCAAAGGTGATTTGAACTCCGTCTCGTGGCCCTGAGCAATGACAGTCCTCGACCACGTTTGGAGAGGAGAATCTGATGAGACCAGTATTAAAAGTATTTACAGTGGCGTTTAGTGTAAGCCTCATATTAGCCAGTGTCTCTGTGGGTTGCAAAGACTCAAACGGAATAGACATGTTAATCCGGCAACAAAGTGATTTCGCTCTGGATCTTTACAAACATCTGGGTAATCAGGAAGGAAATCTCTGCTTCTCCCCATACGGTATTTCAGCCTCACTGGCAATGGCAATGGCAGGGGGTAAGGGACAAACTCGCAAACAGATGAGTGAGATACTAAGGTTCCCTGCGGAAGACAACAGTATCGGAGCGCTATTCTCCTCTATGAGTTCCAGAATAGATGGCCTCAACAGCCAAGGATCTGAGATCGTTATATCCAATTCCCTATGGCCTCAAATTGGATATGAGATTCGACCGGAATACCATAACCTCTTGAAAAACCATTTTCGGGTCTCTACCAACTCCCTGGATTTTTCCACTAAACCGGTAGAATCAGCCAGGTCTATTAACGACTGGGTGTTTCAACAAACAGGAGGCAGGATCAAGGACATAGTGTCTGCCGATAACTTAAACTCTGCCACCAAGATGCTGATCATGAACGCCATTAGCTTCAAGGGTCAATGGGCCGTGAAATTTGACACTAGCCTCACGGAAAAAGCCCCATTTTTTATAACCCAAAAAAGATCTATAGAAACCAGCATGATGGAAACAACTGCTGACTTCAGACACTTCAGGAACAGTGTCTGTCAGGGAATCGAGATTCCTTACGTTGGGAATGAACTGTCAATGTGCGTCTTGCTTCCTGATAACCCGGATGGAATCAAAGTAATCGAAGACGAACTGTCCACCACGAATCTGAGGGCCTGGAAAGATCAGTTGAAATTGACCCGAGTCCTTTTACATTTTCCGAAGTTTGAGCTTCAACAATCAACCGAATTGTCCAAGCCCCTCGTTTCTATGGGAATGCGAGATGCCTTCGACCCGGGCCTGGCTGATTTCACAGGAATTGCTCCGGCTTCAATTAACGGTCTTTACATTTCATCTGTCATTCAGAATGTCCGTGTTGAGGTTAACGAGGAAGGAACACAAGCGTCATCCACTACTGCAAGTCATGTTTCAGATTCACTCTCGGCAAAGGCGCCCGAGGTTACTTCATTCAAGGTAGACAGACCTTTTATTTTCTTTATCAAGGACAATGTCAGTGGAATCATACTTTTCATGGGCCGGATGACAAATCCAGGTAACAATTCTAGCCTCATCAACAACGACAAAAGCGATAAGTCAGCAAAACCTGCTAAAAAGGAGGACATTAAAAAGACTCAACCTTCAAAATAGCTAAGCCCTGTATTTGGGATCTGATAGAGTCCCGACCTGGTGAACTTACGGGAGGTGATCATGTTAAGAATATTGCTCATCCTGACGATTTCAATACTCATGCCGGTTGGAGTCGGCGCAGACGACACATGGGAGGATTTTCAGAGACAAAAGGCTGCAGCCGAGGAATTAGCGCCAATTCCGAAAAGTGGACCTAAACTTATACCCAAGGATGTTATAATAGAGCAGCTAAAAAACGAGGGCCAGGTAACCTACACTAGTGACACGATGCTATTTCATTTTGGTCAGTCAACCCTTAAATCTGAATCCATGCCTAACCTCAAGAGCCTGGCCCAAGCCCTGAAAGAGGCTGAAAGTCATCCGGAACTCTCTAAAATCAAAAAATTTTTTGTTGATGGGCACACCTGCAATATAGGCAGCGCCGAATTCAACTGCAAATTATCGTGGTCACGTTCAAACGCAGTGATAGACCACCTCACCAATCTGGGTGTGGACAAGGATAAGCTTGTGCCACGTGGATACGGTCTTGAACAACCTGCTCACTCCAACGACAGCGAAGAGACACGCATGCTCAATCGAAGGGTGGTCATAAAGGGGGACAGCAGGGAGTCCTCAGCAGGACAGGACCCTCCACCTTGCTCATCTCGGGAAAAAAGAATTTCCGGTCCAACAAGCCCCTCTCAGGGTGGCAGAACATCTCAATCGCTGGAGGAGGTAGCTGGCATAAGAGGCGCTTCCGGGTTGACAAAGCCTCAGTTACCGGAATCACGCGGCCAAGGTTCAGCCAATGATCAAAAAGCGCTCCCAAGGGGCTTCAAAAGAGTAGAGTAGAAGATTGTTCCGATTATAAATATTCCTGTTTGAAAACATTTCAGGAAAGAGAATTTAAACTTCAATAAAGCGGAGGACATCAAAATGACATCTACCAAAGTAGTTACGGTGATCATGAGTTTTCTCCTACTTTTCGGAGTTGGTTTCCAGCTTCCGAGTTGGGGTGGAACACTTGAGGACAATCTGATTTCCCAGTTCAAGTCTCTTTACCCAGAACAGGAAAACCAGTCAGACGCCTCCACTCTCGCACAAATAAAGGAACTGATAGCCAAAAAGGCCAATGTTAATGTCAAGGATTCCCACGGCGACACGCTGTTAATAACTGCGACCATGGGAGGTGACTTCGAAGTTTCCGAACTTCTTGTCAACGCTGGAGCTGATGTCAACCTTGCCAGCGCCAAGGATGGCCTAACACCACTAATGATAGCCGCCTATGACGGCAACATCGATCTTGTTGATCTGTTCCTGAAAAACAAGGCTGATGTAAACGCTGTAAGCATGGACGGACGCACAGCTCTTCTCCAGGCCGTTTCAGAGGGCAATCTGGATGTGGCCAAAACGCTCAGCGAGAAAGGCGCTAACGTGAATTACAAGGAGCCCAGGGAGGGGCTCACTGCGCTTCTTATCGCTACCGCGCTTGGCGACATTGACATGGCTAAACTGCTCGTTGGAGCCAAAGCAAAAGTCAACGAAGCCGACAACAAGGGTAATACCCCGCTAATGGTAGCTTCAGCCAATGATGATTCGGAAATGGTTAACTGGTTGATAGAAGCTGGAGCCGAGGTTAATGCAAAAGCCGGCCCCAAGGGGATCACAGCGCTCATGGCTGCAGTCAATAGTGGAACACCGGATGCGGCGGAAAGCCTGGTAGCCAAGGGCGCCGACATCAACGCCAAAACCCCAGACAAGACATCGGCTCTTTTACTTGCCACAAACGCCGGAAATCCCGAAACTGTCAGACTGCTTCTGGATAAAGGCGCAAAAATTGATGAAGCAAATGAAGATGGGATTACACCACTCATAGTAGCTGCCGGTGACGGTAATCTTGAGCTGGTAAAGTTGCTGCTTGAAAAAGGCGCCCAAGTAAACGCAAAGACGCGGACAGGAGCAACGGCTCTCATGTACGCTTCTTTTCTTCCTGACAATGAAGAAGTGGTTAAACTCCTTCTCGAAAAAGGCGCAGATGTCAACATCAAGGCAAATAACGGCGCCACAGCGTTGCTACTGGCAGGAGTCACTGGAGACAGCAAGACCCTGGAACAACTTAAGAAAGCAGGGGGCCAAAAGTCTGCAAAGCCAACGCCGTCAAAGCAATAGGACAAAAGTCGTTCCAACTGTCTACAGATCACAGTTGCTGCACACATGACAGTAGGCGTTCCATTCAGATTCCTGGTCAGATTTATTCGGTCACAGGAGAGTTTTACGATCGTTTGACATTCATTTGCGCTTTCCGGTGACCTGGAGGTGGAGCAGTCATGAATCCTTTCTTGGTTTTCTGGGATACTAAATACGCCTTACTTTTGGCCATAATCCTTGCAATGATTCTCTGTCCCTGTCCAACTGTAGCCGACTCAAATTCCTCGGCCACCGATTTGAAGCCACAGTTAAATCGAACAGTGACGGAAAATGAAAAGTCCTCTGCCCTTGCTGACTATGGCCCAAGAGGAGGCGGTCGCAGTTTTGGTCACGGTGGCAGACAAGCCGGATTCAGCGCCGGTCGAAGCATTGGTTACGGTAGCGGCAGAGCCGGTGGTGGTCGGGTCATCAGCGCTGGCGGATCCAGAGCGGGTAGCGGCAGGGCAATAAGGACGGGTGGCGTTCGCGTCGGTTCAACCCCTACCGTTCGAACTGGCGGCGTCAGAACTGGTGGCTCAAGAGTAATCAGGACGGGCAGTGGCCGTAGTGGAGGATCTCATACCATCCGCACTGGAGGCTTCTCAGGAGGCTCTGGCAGAGTCGTTGTGGGCGGCTCCCGAACTGGAAGTGGCAGAGTCATAAGCGCTACAGGTGGGAGGACAGCAACAGGCGGAACCATAAGGACGGGTGGCATTCGAACAGGTGGTGGGAGAATAACGACCACCAGCGGTGGACGCCTGGGTGGCGCCACAACAACAACTGGAGTGCGCACAGGTGGAAGTAGAGTGATATCGGGAGGTGGAGGCAGGATCATAAGCACAGGTGGGCGCACAACCGGAACAGGCCAAATCGGAGGTGGAAGAATAATTAGCTCCGGTGGTGGAAGGATCACTGGCGGTAGGGTTATAAGCGGTGGGCGCACAACCGGAACAGGTGGACGTGTCATTGGCCCGGGAACCAGAATTGTTGGTCCGGGGGGCAGGATTGTAGGACCAGGAGGAAGAATTGTTGGACCAGGCGGACGTATCATTGGTCCAGGAACCAGAATTGTTGGTCCCGGTGGTCGAATCATAGGGCCTGGCGGGCGTGTAGTCGGGCCTGGAGGAAGAATCATAGGTCCTGGCGGACGTATCATTGGTCCAGGAACCAGAATAGTTGGTCCGGGAGGTCGAATCATCGGTCCGGGAGGAAGAATTATTGGACCGGGGGGTAGGATTGTAGGACCAGGCATTCGGGTAGTTGGTCCGGGAGGTCGAATCATCGGCCCGGGTCGAGGTTTGGCTAGATGGGGCGCCCCGTGGTGGAGATGGGGACCTCCATGGGCCAGACCGTGGCCTTGGTGGAGAGCCAGGCCTCCCTGGATAAGGCCTTGGTGGAGACGACCCTGGCCTCCCATCGCCATTGTGGGAATCAGTGAGCCTGTGCCAGTCGTAACTGAGATAGAACCTCCGGAAATAGTTACTCAGACTGTGCCGCCTCAGGATCCCTGCGCATCTATTATACGTCAGTATTCCTCATGGCCTCCAGAGGATCTCAACCTCAGAGGTGAGGAAGAATACAACAAGAGCAGTTTTAGGACTGCTATTTGCTGGTTTGAATTGGCTCTTAGTCGTCTGGAATCTACAGGACGGGTTGAAGAGCCATTGGTCCTGACTGTTCTTGAAAATCTTTCAAGATGCTGGGAAGCCCTTGGCAAGACTGAGAAAGCCGCGGCTTACAGTAACAGGGCCTCCAATCTTAGAGAGCGTCTCAAAATGTAGCCGCGTGGTCCTGCCACGGTAGGAGTTGCCCAATCTGATGAATCAGTAACGGGCGACTCCTTACCTTGTTCAGGCAGGATCTCGTTCAATAACAGCCTGATGAATATCACTTTCTTACAGTGACTTTAATTTTGAGCGGATAATGATTTGGAGAACAAACGGACAACCGTAGTTTTAAATCCATGACAGCCTGATTGTTCATATCTTTTGGGTAAAAGGCATGGAATATGAGACATTTGAAATTGTAGTGTGGATCATCATGGGCCTACTTGGGCTGACGGTTCTGGTGCTCTTCCTGGGTAAGCTTATTTTCATCAAACGCTACTGTGAGCAATGCGGTCAGGTAACCCAACACATTGTTCAATACGGTTACGGTAGGCGTTTCAGTTATCTCATGACTTTCATGACTCTTGGCTGGCGCACGATCATGATGAGATACTATCCCCTGGAATGCACAATCTGTGGGCACAGGTTCAAAACATTAAAAAAGTCTGACCCAAGCAAGGAAAAGCCTAAACGATTTTATGACGCATCTGATTGGGACGCTTTTGGAGGGCCAAAGGCCTGGCGAGAACTTGGACTGGGGCAGCAGATATTCATGATCATCATGATTTCGACAGGTGTTTTTATTTCAATAATGTATCTTTTTGCAAAACCAATTCTATCTTTCATCGACAGATTCATCATGTAGCTTGAGGCGCCTGTCCAAAAGGTCGTTTACACAAAGACAGTTGAAGCTGCATGACACCAGTCTACACTCAGGGGGTTAAATATTTTTAACCATTGAATATATCTATATTATTCAACCCGACAAACAGGATCAAACCAACCTCCGTGGTTGTGATCAGTTGAATAATGTCCGTTTCAAAAAGACTCTCTTAATGGTAGCATGATTTCCCTGAGGGGTCAGCATCAGAACATGGAGTCAGATTATGGAACTTTGGTGGGAGGGACTTTCAACACTAAACCGTGTTTTTGTGTGTTCTGCTGTCATATTTACGCTTCTGTTCGCCTGGCAGATCGTAATGACGGCAGTTGGGGTAGATTCTCATGACTTTGGTCATGCTGGTTCGGCAGAAACTCACGCTGACTCTGATCCTTCTGCTCATGATGTGGCTCATGATTTGGGCTCTGGCGCCTTTGTGCTGATTTCCGTTCGGTCCATGCTCGCATTCGCCACTATTTTTAGTTGGTCAGGCTCACTGTACCTTGCTGATAACGCCCATGTTTTGGTAGCTCTTTCATACAGTTTTCTATGGGGTTTCCTGGCAATGCTCTGCGTATCGGCAATACTGCATTTTTTCCTTGGCATGCAGGAACAGGGAAATATCTCGGCCGCGTGGGCAATTGGCGAGGAGGGAACGGTATACATAGACATTCCGGCTAACGGGCTGGGTAAGGTAAGGTTGCTTGTCAGAGGCGTCATGAGTGTAATCAACGCCTGCAGTAAAAGTGGCGTTCCGATAAAGGAGGGGGCAAAAGTTAAAGTAGTCAACATTGTTAACCAAAACACGGTCGAGGTAATTGAATTGTGGGATTCGGAGGATTATTGAAATGACTGCGGCGATAACCATAAGTGTTGTATTGGCAGTATTGCTTATTTCGATTATCTGGGCGTTGAGTTCACGTTATCAGCGCTGTCCGGCCAACCGGATACTTGTAATTTACGGTAAGACGGGAAGAGGGGCCGCAAAGTGCATTCACGGAGGAGCGGCATTTGTGTGGCCACTATTTCAGGATTTTGCATGGCTGGAACTTGAACCTTTTGTTGTCCCAATTGATCTGAACAATGCTCTCTCTCAAGAGAATATCAGGGTAACCGTCCCGACCACCGTTACAGTCGCCGTTAGCACAGAAGAAGGCATAATGCAGAATGCGGCCATCCGATTGCTCGGACAAGGAGTCGAGGAGGTTCAGGCTCAAGCTCAGAGTGTAATACTGGGACAGATGCGACAGGTCATGGCAACGATGAGAATAGAAGAAATCAATCGCGACCGTCAGGCATTCATGACCAAGGTCAATGAATCACTTTCCGTCGAGCTGGAGAAAATCGGTCTTTCGGTGATTAATGTCAACATCAAGGATATTGAGGATGATAGCGGTTACATAAAGGCGCTCGGTCGAAAAGCGGCGGCGGAAGCGGTTAACCAGGCTCTTGTTGATGTTGCCGAGCAGGAAAAGAACGGAACTATCGGAGTAGCAGAAAGACAGCGTGACCAGAAAAGGGCTGTGGCTGCTGCAAATGCCGCTGCCGCAGTAGGAGAGGCTGAAGCCGAGAGAGATCGAAGAAAAGCTCTTGCGGCAGCGGATGCTGAGGCAATGATCGGTGAGGCTGAAGCTTCTCGTGACAGAAGACAGAAAGTATCAATGCTTGATGCGGAAGCAGTTGACATCGAGGCCAAGGCAAGCGCATCGGTGGCCAATTCCCAGGCCACTCGCAAGGTTGCCGAAGAAGAGGCTAGAGCCAAGGGTCAGGTCGCTCTGGTTCAGGCCGATGGATCTATCAGAGTGGCCGAGCAGGATGCCCAGAGAAGGGCAGAAGAGGCCAGAGCGCAAAGGGAACAGGCCCGGCTGAACGCTGAGGTCATTGTGTTCGCCGAAGCTGAGAAACAGAAGGCCATTCTGGAGGCCGAAGCTCAGCGTCAGAGAAGCGTTCTGGTGGCGCAGGGTGAGGCTGAGGCTATCCTTGCCCGAATGCAGGCGGAGGCTGAAGGAGTAAAGTCACAGCTTGACTCAAAGGCTCATGGCTACAAGGAACTGGTGGAAGCCTGCCAGTCGGATACTCAACTCACCGCGGCCCTGTTGATTATTGAGAAACTTGCTGAACTCACTCGAATTCAGGCTGAAGCCGTGAAGAATCTGCCACTGGAGAAAGTGATTGTATGGGACGGTGGAGGAGATGGGGGATTGTCTGATCTGGGCAGAAGATTCATGGGCGTGATTCCGCCAATGCATGAACTGGCAAAAGTAGCAGGATTGGAATTACCCGAATTTCTTGGTAAAGCAACAAAACAGGAACAAAATGTTGATCAGAAAAAGTCATGACCACTCCAGGGGTGGTAGCCAATAACCAGACAGGTTTGTCTGTCTGTGACTGTACGGTCGGCGCAACCTAGATAGTTATGCATCAAACATGGATTTTAATACCTGAAAACACTCGGCCGTCCGTGCGCAACGTTTTTTTATGTATGGAATGGCGGAATTGATCCGCCTTGACAATAAACAGGAAATCCCAGGAGAAAAAATGCAACCAATCAAAATCATGCCATGCCTCGACATGAAAAATGGTCGTGTAGTCAAAGGCGTTCATTTTGTGGACATAAAGGATGCTGGAGACCCCGTAGAGTGCGCTTCCATCTATGAGAAAGAAGGAGCTGACGAGTTGGCTATGCTCGACATAGCTGCGACTCTCGAAAACCGGAAGACGCGCCTGGAATGGGTTAAGAATGTTTCATCAGTCATCCACATTCCTCTTACAGTTGGCGGCGGGATATCAAGCCTGGAAGACATAGAGCTGGTCTTAGGGGCTGGCGCAAGCAAAGTTTCCATGAACAGCGCCGCCGTAAATAATCCATCCCTTATCGAAGAAGCCTCCAAAAGGTTCGGTTCGGCCAGTATAACGGTGGCGATTGACGCCCGTCGAAACGCTGCCATGCCATCTGGGTTTGAGCTTGTGGTTTCAGGAGGAACCAAAGCAATTGGCAAAGACGCCATAGAATGGGCCAGACAATGCGAGAAGCTCGGCGCTGGCGTCATACTGCCGACAAGCATGGACGGTGACGGAACTCAGGCCGGATATGATCTGGATTTTACCAAATCTGTCTCGGATGTGGTCTCTGTTCCGGTTGTGGCCTCCGGCGGAGCGGGAAAACTGGAGGATTTTTACGAAGTTGCTGCAAAAACAGGGGCAACCATTCTGCTGGCGGCATCAGTCTTCCATTACCGCCTGTTGACCGTCAGGCAGGTAAAAGAATATCTTCGTGACAGGAATGTTCCTGTGATTCTATAACAGGTCTTACAGTAATGTGACCGCCGCGGCTTTAATCTCCTGGCGGTCACATTGTCACGATGCGTTTAGTTGTTGTCATCATCCATGGATCCAACCTTTTCTTCGGTTGTCTCCTTGTCAAAATCTGCCCAGAATTTTCGGTCACACTCTTGCCGGCATTCGGCGCAGGCCGATATCATGCCACGGACATCGCACGGACAGGTAGAATAACAGGCATTTCTGTCGAAGTCATGCAGCAAAAAGCCCTGAGCCGGACAAGAACCGGGGGTCATGGAAACGATTGCCATGGCCAGGCCAGCAAGGAACATAAAGCATATTTTTCTCATGGTGGACATCATCTCCTTCTCGAATGTTTCAAGTCATCTTCAGGGGTATGCAGGCTAAAGACCTCTGGTTTTAGCTCAGGGTTATAGCATGTTCAGGACACATTTCCTGACAGCAGAAACAGGTTATGCACTTTTCCGGGATAACTTCAGGCAGGCTCTCCACCAGTGAAAGCGCTGAAACCGGACACTGGTCAACACATGTTCCACAGCCTGAACAAAGATCAGGATCGACCTTGGGTCTCAGGGTTATTTTACGTGACATGGCCTCCTGAATGGCCGTGTTGCTGAAAAGCGCTTCACCGCCCAGAGGTGGCAGTTTGAAGTCCGGAACAGGATTCAGAGTCCCAATTATTTCAATATTATCCAAATCATAGTCCCCAAGACCGATCTGTTTTGCCTTGCGCAGGAATCCAAGCCGGGAAGGATCACAGCCCATCATGGTTGCAATGATTGCATCCAGGGCTACCGCATTGTCAGAAGCCAGAACCAAACCTATGTTTCTGAGTTCCGGACTAGCGGGACCATTTCCTTCCATCCCTACCACAGCGTCTACAATGAACAGGTCAGGAGGTCTAATTTTAAAGACATCCACTATCACATCATTGAAACGCTGCGGATTACCCGCAGCCTTGTGTAGCGCCGCCTTCTGAGCCCCAGGCATTATTCCGTAACTGTTTTTTATTGCGCCGGTAATTACTGTTAGGCCATGTGTCTTGAACTTTGGTAAACTAATTATAACATCAGCTTCCATGACTGCCCGTGAAACGCTCACGGATGATCTGAATTCCGGATTGAATTTGATCTCAACGGATTCATTTCCAATATTCCTGTAATAACCTTTGGCGGCTTCCATAAGACCGGTTCTTTGAAAACTTTCTTCATTGGCGCCGTAACTCATGATGCCCGGGTTATCCCCCACCGTCAGAGTAGCGGGCCTGAGGGTCTCAACCTTGTCTACTACGGATCTCAATAGGGCCGGATTGGTGACAATTCCTTCTGAGGCTTCCGATGATCTCAGGACGTTTGGCTTGATCAGAACTTTTCTGTCTTTTATGAGGGTTGGAAATAGTTCAAAGGCTAGCTCAACAGCATCCGTTATCTTTTCATAACTGGCAGGATGAATCATCACTTTATGCATTTGAACGGTCTCACTTTGTTAAGATGGATTTGTTGACCTGATTTAACAGTACCTGGTTTTTTCTGGCACATTAAGAAAATTATGTAAAGCGCTCACAATTGTCAGGGTCGCCCCTGGAATTTACTCAGAACACGACAGTAAACACACTGAAATGAATTTCCCCGCAATTAAGATGGTCTTACCAGGAGGTTCTGAAATGAGAAAGGTCGTCCGAGATGAGGCATTCCCGAATTTACCCACACGAAGAAAAATCCTGAAGGGATTACTGGCCGCTCCAATAGTTGCTCTGACATCTTCGGGCGCGCCGAGGGTCTTTGCATCGCCCAGATCAGGCGCCGACCTGGCGCTAAAGAATGGTAATTTCATCACCATGGCCACTGGCAAACCGTCAGCCCAGGCAATGGCAATCAAGAACGGACTAATTGCAGGAGTAGGGTCGGATCAAGAAATTTCCAGATTGATTGATGAAAAAACGCGAGTAATAGATCTTAAACTTGCCTGTGTCAGTCCGGGACTCATTGACGCCCACAGTCACCTGATTGCCTTTGGCCAGATGCAACTGATGTTTGTGATTCTCAGACCTCCTGAAATCAGATCTTTTGAAACACTGAAAAAAGCGCTGGCTAAAACAGCCCAGGAAAAATCCAGGGGGGAATGGATAGTAGGCCGTGGTTTCAGGGATTTCAAGGAGGGACGTTTCCCAACCAGGCATGAACTTGACGATGCCGTTCCGGACAATCCTGTCCTGATAATTCACTGGAGCGGACAGTTCGGTGTGGCTAACACGCTCGCCCTTAAAAAAGCGAATCTTCTAAGAAGCGATCTCAAAGATCCATACGGCGCGTCCTACCTGCGAGCTAAAGACGGTCTTCCAAACGGAATCCTGGTCCATTACCCAGCCATCTACTCCGTATATACCCCTCCGATGACGGATGAACAGGAAATCGAGGCAGCCTCATGGGCCATGCGGCTCTTCGCCGCGCAAGGAGTAACTTGTGTCCATGACAATTTCGTGCCCGCCAAAAAGGCCCTGAAATACGTCCTTATGGAGCGACACTCACAACTGCCCATAAGGTTGAGGGTTTATCCGTATATTCCTGATCTCGACAGATGCAAGCATTTACTCTCAAAAACGAGGCGATACGATTCTCCGATGCTACGGTTACAGGGGGTCAAACTAGCTATTGATGGGTACCCACTAATGTACAAGCCTCTGAACAAACGGAAGGAACACGTCGTCAAACCCATGCATCCAAAGGATCAGTTCGAAGCAATCATAAGGGCTATTCATGAGCACGACTATCAGGTTGATGTCCATGCTGTAGGAGATAAGGCCGTCGATTTGACTCTGGACGCTTTTTTGAAAACTTGTGGTAGTAAATCCGAATGTCGAAACAGGCGTCATCGAATTGAGCATTTTCCTTTTCTGAAACTGGATTCCATACGAAGGTCAGTGGAATACGGGACACCGGTTTGTTCCCAGCCTGAAATGATTTCAGTCAGGGGTGATGAACTTCTGGAAAAATCAGACAGAAAACTGGTAAACACCATCACCCCCATAGCCACGTTTATCAACGAGGGCGCCAATATCTGCTTTGGGGCCGATGTGCCGGCTTTCCCCTCCTACAAGCCGTGGGACAGCATTCGAACAGCCATTATTCGCAAGACTGAGAGAGGAAAACAGCTCGAAGAATCGGAGCGAATCTCTTTTCTTGAGGGACTCAGATGCCACACCCTAAATGCCGCTTATTCCGCTTTTGACGAAAAGGAACTGGGATCACTGGAGGTGGGCAAAAGAGCTGATTTTGTCATCTGGAACATGGATATCAGCAAGATTTCGTCAGCTTCAAAGCTTGATGAACTTAAACCAGAAGCCACATTTGTCGGAGGCAAAATGATTTATGGGACACAAGCAGGGCTTACATGATCTGGACTCATGACTCTACCGCATTTTATTGAAAACTTTTTCATGGGATGAGGGGTAACAGGTCTACAAATCAGATCACCCCTCACCCCGGAAAAAGTCCTGGATTATTTTCACATGCCCACCCAAGATAACTGGCAAGTTAGTAATTTTGAAATTAATGGTCAGGCTTTGGATTGTTTTATGGCGCGCATGAAGTGCTTCTGTTCCGCGATATGAAAAATGTTTTGTGTAAATAATTATTGTTTTGGTAGCTTTTGGTATTGTAGTATGATGTTTAGATAAGTGATAATTGGGATGAAAATATTATCATTATTTCAGCCGAGTGAACTTTAGTATTTTTTTTAGAGATCAAGGGACAAGAGGTGTCACTACCGAGTAGTGTTAGGTTGTAGGACATCAAAATCACAGCGAGGCGTCATCAAGAGGACTTTCACATGCCTGAACAACAAACCAAAAACCACCCACTTCTGGAAAAAGTAGCATGGCATAGTCAATCAGCTCAAGCAGTGGCTGACAGGCTATCAGCACATCTGGTGTCGGGTCTTAGTCCCGACATCGCTAAACGAAGGCTTCAGGAAATCGGACCCAATGAACTTCGGGAGGCGCCAAGACCTCCTTTCTGGAAACTTTTGCTGGAGCAGTTCCAGAGTTTTCTGGTGATAATGCTGATAGTAGCCAGCGTCATTTCGGCTCTGTTAGGCGATTACATAGAGGCCGTGGTTATCATGGCCATTGTTCTGCTCAATGCGATCATAGGCGTTATACAGGAATCCAAGGCCGAAGAAGCCTTGGCGGCTCTCAAAAAAATGGCTGCTCCGAATGCCACGGTAGTTCGCGGCGGTGTAAGATTAGTAATTCCGAGTTCTGAGCTGGTTCCTGGAGACCTTGTAATACTAGAGGCCGGAAATTACGTTCCCGCAGACCTCAGACTGGTTGAATCTGTCAATTTGCGCATAGAGGAGGCAGCGTTAACTGGCGAATCGGTGCCAGTAGAAAAGATAGCCCATGTGTTTTTGGGTGAAGACATTCCGTTGGGTGACCGTCACAACACGGCATTCATGGGGACGCTGATCACTTATGGGCGTGGGAGCGGAATCGTAGTTGCTACGGGGATGCATACCCAGATGGGTCTGATAGCGGAAATGCTCCAGACTTTGGAAGCTGAGCCAACACCCCTGCAGGAGCGTTTGGACCAACTGGGCAGGCAACTTGGATACGGCGCCCTGGCTATCTGTGCCCTTGTGTTTCTCGTGGCCCTTTTCAATCAGACAAAGTTGAGCATGATCACTGCGCCAGATGGTGGATTACTGGTTTACCTGCAGCATTTCTCTGGTGAGTTGACCGAGTTCTTCATGATTGCCGTCAGCCTTGCAATTGCAGCTGTTCCAGAGGGACTACCGGCCGTAGTGACAATCACGCTGGCTTTGGGTATGCGGGAAATGATCAAGCGTCACGCTTTGATCCGAAGGCTCGCTGCTGTTGAGACACTGGGGTCAGCTAGTGTTATATGCTCTGATAAGACAGGAACACTGACACAGAACCAGATGACAGCGGTCAAGTTGTGGGTCGATGACTGCACTTTTGGAGTAACTGGAGAAGGCTACGCTCCGAAGGGGGAATTCACTCTGAATGGCGTAGCAGTTGACATGAAGAACCATCCAGGGGCCCTGGCTGCGCTGCGTTCGGTGGTTCTGTGCTCTGACGCATATCTGGAAGTTTCAGAAGAGTCCGAATACCGCGTGATTGGTGACCCCACGGAGGGCGCGCTGGTAGTTGCAGCCGCAAAAGCTGGAGCCCACAGGACAAGCCTGGAAAAAGCCTACCCCAGAGTTTGTGAGGTCCCGTTCGACTCAGAACGTAAATGCATGTCCACGGTTCAGAATGTAGTAGACATGGAGGCCGGAGACGGATTCTTAGGCAATATTCCTGCAGAAGCCGAAAACATGTACGTCGCCACCTGTAAGGGCGCTCCAGATGTAATAATGAAACTATGTACCCAGTATCAAAAGATGGACGGAGAGCCTGCGCCTCTCACGGATGAAATGCGGTCACGTATAATGGCCGCCAATGAGTCCATGGCCAGAGAGGCGTTGCGGGTCCTTGCTGTGTCTTACCGTGTAGACAGTAGCGCGCCTCAGGAAGCCACTGCTGAAACCATAGAGCATAGCCTCGTATTTCTGGGGCTTTTCGGCATCATCGATCCGGCGCGGCCCGAAGTAGCGCCTGCCGTTGGCAAGGCTGTTCAGGCGGGAATCCGAACCATTATGATCACAGGTGATTACCCCGACACGGCGGCAGCTATCGGTCAGTCTATAGGACTCATACAGCCTGGTCATACTGTAATGTCAGGAGCTGAACTTGACAAACTGGACACGCCAGGACTCATAAACGCGCTTGAAAAGACAGATGTCTTTGCCAGAGTCAACCCTGAACACAAAATGCGAATTGTTGATGGACTCAAGCAAAAGGGTGAAGTCGTCGCAATGACCGGTGACGGAGTAAACGACGCTCCTGCCCTCAAGCGATCCGACATTGGTATAGCCATGGGTATTACCGGAACGGATGTGGCCAAGGAAACCGCTGATATGGTTCTCACCGATGATAACTACGTCAGCATAGTTGCAGCCGTTGAGCAAGGTCGAATCATCTATGCCAATATCCGGAAGTTCGTGTTCTTCCTGCTGTCGTCCAATGTAGCTGAAATTCTTATTATATTCATCCCGACACTTTTTGCGCTTCCAAGCCCGTTGACTGCGATTCAGCTATTGTGGCTCAACATGGTGACAGATGGAGCCCCGGCGTTGGCATTGGCAAAGGAAAAGGGAGACCCAGATGTCATGATGCGTCCCCCAAGGCCAAAAACCGAGCCTATTATTCACGGACCCATGAGACTGGGAATATTAGTCCAGGCTTTTGCCCAAACCGCCGCCACCTTGGGCGCTTTCTTTATAGGCCTCATCTGGACGGCTCAGGCCATCGACGTCCTGCCGGAAGGGATCAACCCGTGGCTCTTCGTTTTCAGACATGACTGGTCAGGAATCGATATACAAACTGCTGAAACAATGGCATTTGTAACCCTTTCCCTTTGCGAGCTGTTTCGTGCCTTCACAGTCCGTTCGGAGAGACTGTCTATATTCCAGATTGGCCCATTTTCGAACCAGTATCTGGTTTGGGCCGTCGCTCTATCGACAGTACTGCTGGTCATGACGGTACTAGTGCCCTTCTTCAACCCGATCTTTAACACTCATCCCCTTAGTCTGAAGGAATGGGAAGTGGTCTTAGGTCTGTCTATCATGCCTGCCATAATCGAAGAGCTCACCAAGTGGTATCTTCGCATGAAAGGATAATACCGTTTGTCCAGAGATCTGCCTGTTTACGTGAAACCTTGTTTAAACTTTAGCCAAACGTGAGCGGGCAGATCCTCAAATATTCTTCACATCCAAATAGTAAGATCCTTCTCGATTCTCATTTCCCTTTTCGTTAACTCCCCGGCGCTATTGGACGTCCGCCGATTCAAATTCTCCCCTTTTTCATTGGGGCCAGCAGACAATTTTAGCCCTTTCATGCTGGTATCAAGGATTCCCGTTGCGATTGACCCGAATAAATTGTAAAGCTAACAGTGACCTGACTTAATTTGTAACAAATCAGGCAGTAATATGGTCATGCTTCAAAATGTCGGGCTGACGCTATGGATTGTTTTTGTGGTATGGATCTAACTGAATGGCTCCCTGGAGCAAACGGACTGTTTTGTAGATGCTTGATTTTGAAGCGATCCTTTGAGTTTGACAAGATTGATTCACTCCCGGAAGGAGCAGTCATGACTATAAAAAAGATGGGTCGGCGAAATTTTTTGAAGGGCGCTTCTACGGCCGCTGTGGGATTTGCATCTACTTCCTTTTGGAACCTTGGCCATTCTTTTGCCGATTCCCGGAAAGCCGATACTTTGCAATATCGGACACTTGGTAGAACCGGTCTGAAAGTTACTACGGTAAGCATGGGGGTCATGAATTGTTCTGACCCGTCTGTGCTCATGCGGGCTCTGGATCTCGGAATAAACTTCTACGATACCGCCCACTCCTATATGGGAGGCAGAAATGAAGAGATGGTGGGGTCTGCTTTTAGTGGAAAAAGGGACAAGGTTCTGATTCAGACAAAATTTCAGTTCAGCGCCTCCGAGAAAGAAAACAGGAGGTCCATTGAAACAAGTCTGAAGAGACTCAAAACTGACTATGTAGATGTTCTGCTTGCTCATTCTTTGAAAAAAACCGTTGAACTCTCCGATCCAGTCCTGCTTCGGTTTCTCCAGAACATGAAAAAAGAGGGAAAAGCCAGATTCACTGGGTTCTCGACGCATACGGACATGGCAAGGCTCCTGAGGGAGGCTGCAAAATCCAATCTACACGACGTAGTCCTGACTTCTTACAATTTCACCCACTCAAATGAACTCAAGGGGGCTATTGCGTCAGCGGCGGAATCCGGCATTGGGATCGTCGCTATGAAAACACAGGCCGGTGGATACAAGGGAAAGGAGACGGAAGGACTCAACCCACACCAGGCCGCTCTAAGATATGTGCTGAAGGATGAACACGTTGCGGTTGCCATCCCAGGGGTAAAGACTATCGGGCAGATTGAACAGTGCGCCGCGGTCATGGGGACTCTTATGACCCGGGAAGACATGGCCGATCTGAAGAAGTATCATTCCCATATTCAGGGAAGGTTCTGCACGATGTGTGGTGGCTGTCAGGGTGAGTGTCCCAAAGGGATAGCCCACTGCGATTTGTTGCGGGCTCTAATGTATCATTACGGTTACAAAGATGAAAGGCTGGCATCGGAGGCGCTTACCAACGGTGACAATCTTGCGAAACTTCGTGTTTGTTCCGAATGCAGTTCATGTTCTGTGACCTGCATTAGAGGCCTGGATATTCAGGCTCAGTTAAAGAAGGCCCATTCGATCTATTCATGAATCAATCGTTTAACGCTGACAGGAGAATTCTTATGAAGAGAGTGTTCTCCATTCTTGTGTCCGTTCTGGTAACACTGTGTGTCGTTTGTGAAGCTTTCTCGGGTATGAACCCGCTTGAGTCACTGCTTCCCGAAAGCGTTCATTCGGGCTGGCTCATGAGGGATCCCCCAGAAACTTTTACTGGGGAAACACTTTTTGAACACATTAATGGAGAGGCCGATCTATTTGTTCAGTATGGATTCAATCGGTCAGTTTTTGCAGTTTACAGGCGTGAGAATTCGCCGGACGACAGGATAGATGTTGACATCTATGACATGGGGAATTCGCTGCAGGCTTTTGGGGTATTCTCAAGGTTCAGGCAGAAGGATAGCCCGGCTGGAATAGGAACTGAGTCCTGTTTCCTCGACCGGTATGCCCTTTTTTGCAAGGGCAAATATTTCGTAATCCTTAAAGTTTTCGGGTCGAATGATTCAATACTCAAGACTCTGGGCAAAGAGATAGCAACCCGGATTAATGACAACTCTCCTCTACCTTTAGAAATTGGATATTTCCCAAGAGAAGGCATCATACCGGGCTCCATCGAATACTTTCCGGATGGTCTTCTTGGATACGAGTTCCTCCAAAGGGGCTTCAAGGCAAATTATGAATCGGACATCGGACCAATAAGGGACGGAGCCTCCGAGTCAGCCAAATCAGGCTTTAATCTTTTCCTTTCCATTTATGATGACCAACAGGCCGCCTCCAGGGCCATGGAGCTTTTCAGGGAATACCTCATAAAAAACGGCAGTCCAGACAATGTGATTTCAGTCAGAAACGGACCTGACAAATTGAATGGGATAGACCCCTATCAGGGAAATGTCCTGGTAGTGCAACATGGTCAATTTGTGGTAGGCGCAGTCGGATTTGATCAAGCTACGGCGCCGATAGTGAAAATAGAGGGATTGATAAACAACCTGAAATGAGTTCGGGCTTTTATTCGTTTTGCAATTCTTCAGAACTTTCGATTAGCGACTCTTATCATTGAAGCTCCTGTGTATTTGTGTCTAAACCGGAAAACCTGGAGCAAAATCGTATTCGATTTTACCCCTGAACAGTTTCCCGATGTAATGAATTCCCCCGAATCAGATGACACCCTGGTCGAGCATGGCTTCGACAACTTTTGTAAAACCGGCTATGTTAGCCCCCACCACGTAGTTACCGTTGGTTCCATATTGATGGGACGCGTCCACACAGGTTTTGTGAATAGTTTTCATGATTTGCTTCAAACGCTGGTCAACTTCTTCCCTTGGCCATGACAGCCTCATGCTGTTTTGAGCCATCTCAAGTCCACTGACTGCGACTCCACCGGCATTGGCAGCCTTGCCAGGAGCAAAGAGTATTTTGTTTTCCTGGAAAAGGGCAACCGCTTCAGGACGAGTTGGCATATTAGCCCCTTCACTCACGAGTTTTACTCCATTACGCACCATGGTCTGAGCATCCATCGCATCGATCTCATTCTGAGTAGCGCAGGGGAAGGCGCAATAAGCAGCGTGATTCCAGGGCCACTCTCGTCCACCATTGGGATTGGTTGGGGTATAAACCGCCTGTGGATATTCATCCGCGTATTCTGCCACGCGTCCACGGCGCACCTGCTTCAGATTCATGATGAATTTCAGCTTCTCCTGATCGATACCTTCCTCATCGTAGATATAACCAGATGAATCACTGAATGTGATAGGTTTGGCGCCGACTTCGAGTAGTTTTTCGATGGCATACTGGGCTACATTTCCGGAGCCTGAAACCAGGCAGGTTTTTCCCTCAAGCGTTTCTCCTCTGGCGGCAAGCATCTCCGCTGCAAAATATACGCAGCCATAACCAGTCGCCTCAGGACGAATAAGACTTCCACCCCAGTTCAGATTCTTTCCTGTAAGAACTCCTGTCACCTGGTTAGAGATTCTTTTAAAATGACCAAATAGAAAACCTATTTCCCTGGCTCCTACCCCAATGTCCCCAGCTGGAACATCCGTGTCAGGACCAATGTGTCGGTAAAGTTCAGTCATGAAGCTCTGGCAGAAACGCATCACTTCCATGTCCGACTTTCCCTTGGGATCAAAATCTGAGCCACCTTTGCCTCCTCCCATCGGAAGAGTCGTCAACGCATTTTTGAAAACCTGCTCGAATGCCAGGAACTTCATGATGTTGAGGCTTACAGAAGGATGAAACCGTATTCCACCCTTGTATGGTCCCAGAGTGCTGTTCATCTGAACGCGAAACCCGCGATTGACCTGCACTTCTCCGTTATCATCTGTCCATGGCACCCGAAAGATGATCGTTCGCTCTGGTTCAACCAACCGCTCCAGAATCTTCGCGTTCCGATAACGAGGGTTGCGATCCATGACCGGTTTCACAGATTCAAGAACCTCGGAAACTGCCTGGTGAAATTCTTTCTCTCCAGGATCCTTCTCAACCACATACTGAATAAACTCCTTCAATTTACTTGCACGCTCCTTGTCAAAGTATTTATGGGGTTAACCTGGCCACGCTTTAGGATCACGACGGTTTAACAACCCATGAAAAAGTGATTACATTTCAAAATCACTCGGAATTACCTCATCTCCCAACACCGCCTGCAGAAATCCCACAATGTGATTCCAATCTGTTGTGTCAATCAGTTCAGTCCCATCGACCTTAAACAATCTGTAGTAGGGGGGAACTCTCCACCGCCAGTCGCCATTAGAATTGAAACCATCATCCACACCGTATGACAGGCTTTCCTCCGGTTCCCACTTCTCCAGACGGTATTGAGACTGTCCCATAGGCGTCCACTTTTCGCTTACAAGCAAAAAAACCATTCATGGCCTCCTTATCGAGCTAGAAGAAGTCTGTGATCAACAAATGCGCAGCGCGCTTCAACAATATACTTAGCTAGACTCATCTTTTTAGATTTAAAAGAGTTCTACTAATTAGAAGACACGCTATTTGACAATTACGGTCAAAGCTCAAAGCCAACGCTGGTTTGAATAAATGAAAAGCCCTGATCGTTTGTCAAACTTTTAGATTTGATAAACACTACGATTTCAGATTGCAGACCATCTGACCGCGTCAGAATCTTTAAAAACACAGGGGAATACCAAGTCATACGGGGACTTACTATCCGGCGCCACGAATGAGCTATACTAAAGCGTCTCTTGTTTCTTTAGCGTTACTAACTATACTACTCACTTTTAATTAGCTCAAGCGAAAAAAAAGACTTGTAGGTAGGCATGTTTTGATTTAAACGGACGCGGCCATCAGATGTTTATTAGCCAAGCTAAACCTAATATTAATTTTTGTGTATGACTTTAAAACAGGAATTCATGAAAGTATCGAGGGCCTGAATGGCCGTTTAAGGCTGTGTCAAATGAACTGATTGCTGAAGGTAATGAGGCGTACGCTCTTGGGGCAAGGGGGAAGAGACCCCTGGAATATCCCGGATTCAAAAACATCCCCTCAAACCGGGTATATTCCTCGGAGGTCTTTTAGAATGGTAAGCGGGGGTAACGTTTAGGTGGCCTTTTTTCTCTCGATTTCGACAAGACCTTTGCGAAGTATCTTTCCAATCTCACTTTTCGGAAGTTTATCGATAAACTCGACACTCTTCGGCGCCTTGTAATTAGCCAACCGCTCCCTGCAATAATCAATGACTTCTTTCTCAGTGAGAGTCTCCCCCGGCTTCAAAACGACGTATGCCTTTACCCTCTCACCGAAGTGATTGTCAGGAATTCCAATTGCGCAAGCCTCAAGAATTTTAGGATGTGCAAAGAGAACCTCATCCACTTCCCTGGGGTAAATGTTGAACCCACCGGAGATGATCATGTCCTTTTTTCGGTCCACTATGGTGAAATAGCCTTCTTCATCAACTGTAGCAATGTCACCGGTGAGGAACCACCCTTCCCTGAATGCGGCTGCGTTTTCAGCAGGCCTGTTGTGGTAACCCTTCATGACTTGTGGACCCTTCACGCAGAGTTCTCCGGGTTCACCGAATTCTGTTATCTCGCGATCAGGATTGTCAATGTCCACGAGCTTGGCATCGACACCTGGGATCGGCAGCCCTATACAGCCAGGTTTCACCTTTCCACCAAACGGAATAGCGTGGGTGCATGGCGAGGTTTCAGTGAGTCCGTAGGCTTCAGAAATGAGAATGCCGGTTACAGACTGAAACCCTCTAATAATCTCTAGTGGCAATGGGGCAGCTGCCGATAGACATGCCTTGACAGACTTCAGACTGAATTTCTTGACTTGAGGGTGATTGATCATCGCATTGAACAGGGTCGGGACACCGGGAATGAACGTGACCTTGTATTTTTCCACAGCTTTCAGGATTGCAAGCGCCTCTGGCTTCGGAATCAGCACATTGAGCCAGCCATAATAAATAGACATGTTCATGGCAGCTGTCAGACCGTATGAATGGAAAAAAGGGAGACAGCCCAGGACAGTTTCGTTTTCCTCCATCACCCCCTGGCACCATGCTTTTGCCTGCTGACAGTTAGCTGTAAGGTTCGCGTGAGTGAGCTCCACTCCCTTGGAGAATCCTGTTGTCCCACCTGTGTAGATTAAAACTGCAGTGTCATCCATGGTTGTAGGGAAGTCCCCTTCCATTGGCACACTATTTTTTACCAGTTTTCCAAATTCGTAGACACCCTCCTGATTTGGCGTCTTCAAATACAAATCTTTCTTCATGAAAGGGAAAAGCTGCTTTAAGGGAAAGGGAAGATATTCATTGATATGGCACGAGATTATCTTTTTTATCTTTGTCTGTTCCCTGAGCTTCATCACCCGAGGAACAAGAGTGTCCATACAGAGGACACACTCGCAGCCGGAATCCTTCAACTGCAAAGCAAGCTCCCTGTCCGTGTATAGTGGATTGCAGGGCACAGCGATCGCGCCAATTCGAAAAGCTCCGTATATACCGACTACGGTCTGAACAAGGTTGGGCAGCAATAGAGCAACCCGATCTTTGGGTTCAACTCCCAAGCCTTTGAGAGCAGATGCAAACCTGGAAACAAGGTCATTCAACTGCCTGTAATTAAGGATTTTTCCCTGAAAGGCAAGCGCGGGATTGTTGGGGGATCTGGTTGAAGTTTTAGTGAGAGCGTGGTGTAGAGGAATCTGAGCGAACTCTATAGTCGCCGGAACACCGGGCGCATATGACTTGAGCCATATTTTTTCCATAAATGTTTCCTCGATAAAGTTATTGAAATTGTAGACTGGACAATTACGGCATCACGTTCCAAGGACATCTTTACCCTTACGGATGACATGAACCGGAACACATGATCTTGCCAACTCAATCACTAAAAGCGATAACACATTAATGTTAATACGTAAATACATTTGGTTCTACAAAGGGCCTTCCTGACTGGATAGATCATCAGACAACAACGGTTGCATGATGATGTTTGACTGACTTTGATCACCTGGGGCCATAGGCTCTTTACCTTTGACATAAAGCAATAAGCCGGATAAACTAGACGATTGCCCTTAATGGGTTACCTGAATTAATTCCATACCGGGTCGATATATTGTTCTTAATTAGGAGGACCTGCATGTCCAGGAAGTTCTGGGACGAAAAATTCGAGACCATGAACGAGATTGAAATGAAAGCCTTTCAGCTAGAAAAGCTGAAAGAAACTGTAAAATGGGTTTATGAAAAAATCCCTTTTTATAAAAAAAACTTCGATGAAAAAGGTGTAAAACCTTCTGATCTTATTCAGTTGAGGGATATTTCTAAATTTCCGTTTACGATAAAAACTGACCTTCGGGACAATTATCCTTTTGGATTATGTGCGGTTCCCATGTCTGATGTGGTCCGCATTCATGCTTCTTCAGGCACTACTGGCAAACCTGTTACGGGCCCTTACACTGCGGAAGATATGGAACAATGGATAGAGTGCATGGCTCGAGGGCTGTGGGCTCAGGAACTCAGACCTGACAGCATTCTGCAAAACGCTTTTGGAATGGGTCTTTTCACTGGCGGACTTGGATTTCTGCAGGGCGCCATTCGGATCGGTTGCGCTGTCATTCCATCAGGTGCGGGAATGACTGAACGCCAGATCATGTTGATCAATGATTTTGGAACAACAGCTCTGTGCTGCACCCCTTCATATTGCATGACAATAATAGAAAAAGCTGAAAAGATGGGGATGGATATAAAAAGTTCTTCACTCTGTACCGGTCATTTTGGAGCAGAGCCGTGGAGCGTTGAAATGCGCAACGACCTGGAAAGACGGGCCGGCATCAAGGCTCATGAACATTATGGACTGACTGAACTTATGGGCTCCGGAGTCTCCTTCACTTGTGAAAGCTACAATCTGCACATAAATGAAGATCACGTTTATCCCGAGGTTGTTGACCCTGCGACCCTGGAGCCTCTTCCTGAAGGTCAGGAAGGTGAGCTGGTTCTCACGGCCCTTCAACGCAGGGCCATGCCAATGATCAGATTCAGAACGCGTGACATCTGCACACTGAGAAGGCGCAAATGCGAGTGTGGAAGAACATTAGTAACCATGGACAAGATTTTGGGACGATATGATGACATGTTGATCGTGAGTGGAGTGAATGTTTTCCCCTCCCAGGTCGAGACTGTCCTCATGGAATTTAATGAAGTGGAGCCCCTTTATCAGATCAGACTTGGTAAAAAAGGATACATCGATCGCATTTCGGTCGAAACCGAGTTAAAAGCTCCAGTGTTTCGAGAAGGTGAACAGAAGAGACTGGAAATTGCCAAAAAGATTTCGGATCGTATTCAACAGGTTGTAGGAATCAGGGTCCCGGTTAAAATTCTGGAGCCTGAGAGCATTGAACGCAGCATAGGCAAAGCCAAAAGGATTATAGACGAGAGACCACACTGATTCACACCGGTAATGTATCAACTGTCGGAGTCGCAAGTTTCACCGGACAGTCGGCTCCGACAGATCAATCAGCTTCATGATAATCAAAACTTTAATGATCAACCAGCAGGGGTCTTCGGATTAACCGGGAGACGGGACAAAGACTTCACATCCCAAGGTAGGCTTTGCGAACTTCTTCCGAATCAAGCAATTGGCTGGCAGGACCTGACTGGATTATCTTTCCGTTCTGAATGACGTAGCCTCTGTGAGCTATTTCCAGGGCTTCCTGAACCATTTGCTCCACAAGAAGAATCGTTGTCCCCGAACGGTTGATGGATGTAATTGTTTCCATCATCTTTTCAACCATGCTGGGCATCAGGCCTAGCGACATCTCATCCAGCATCAAAAGTTTGGGCCGTGAAATGAGGCCCCTGGCAATTGCAAGCATCTGCTGTTCACCACCGCTAAGAGTTTCGGCGGTCTGATTGGCCCGGGCAGCCAGAACAGGAAAGATCCCGAACAATTCATCCATCCGTCGATTAACTTCTGTCTGCGAATTTTCAGTGTAGGCTCCCAGATACAGATTCTTTTTGACTGAAAGTTTTCCAAAAACACGGCGTCCCTCTGGAACATAACTAATTCCCAGTTTCAGAATCTCGTGGGCCGCCAGCCTCGAAATATCTCTTCCAGAAAACGAAATGTGTCCTTTGAACGGATGTATAAGACCACTTATGGAGCGCATTGTGGTTGTCTTACCGGCGCCATTCGCCCCTACAATAGCTACCAATTCACCCGGCATTATTTCGAGTGAGACTCCAAATACCACTGGAGCGCCGTCGTAACCGGCATAAATGCCAGAAACATCGAGGATAGGATCAACCAACGGCTTCACCCTCCTTGTTTTGCCGGTAACGCTGGCTGTACTTGGCTCCCAGGTAAGCTTCTATAACGCGTTCGTCATTCACGATTTGACCCGGCGAATCTTCGGCAATTTTTACTCCACCATCAAGGACCACTATCTTGTCGGCAATCGACATTATCGCTTCCAGGACATGTTCTACGACCATCAATGTCAAACCCGCCTGCCTGAGCTTCTGGATTACTTCCACCGATTCCTTGACCTCAGTTGAAGTCAAGCCCGCCATAACCTCATCCAGCATGAGCAGTTTCGGACTTGTAGCCAGGGCGCGAGCCATTTCCAGTCTCTTCTTGCCACCGATGGACAACTCGCCAGCCAACCTTCCCTGAAAAGCCTCCAGGCTGCACAAACTGATACATTCCTGTGCCTTCTGAAAGGCTTTGCGTTTGTCCGAACATTTCAGGAAAGCTCCCACCAGAACATTGTCAAAAACGGTCATGTCCTTGAGTGGACGCACCACCTGAAAAGTGCGAACAGCGCCCCTGGCTGCAATTTCATAAGGCTTACAGTTGGTTATTTCCTCGCCATCAAAGAAAACGTGACCATGCGTAGGTTTGCACAGTCCTGAGATACAATTAAACAGGGTCGTTTTACCAGCGCCGTTAGGACCGATCAGACCAACGATGGAGCCAGCCTCAACAGTAAAGCTCACTTGCCGGTTCGCGACCAACTCCCCGAATTTCATAGTAACGTCTTGTACGTCAAGGAGAGCCATCGCTCAAATTTCCTCTTTGGTTCTTCTCGAAGCCCATCGGCTGATGCTGCGAATTATGCCTATCATCCCATCAGGTTGTTTGACTACCATCAAAATGATAAGCAGACCAAAAATTATAAGATCCACACCTCCACCGAGCCCTCCCCAAAACGCCCGGCTGTATTCCTGAAGCGGAATCAGAACCGAGGCCCCCAAGAGCGGCCCAGCCAAAGTCCCGGATCCTCCGAGGATTGTGATCAATACAAATTTCATGGACATATCCAGAGACATCACCATGGGAGGATCGACCCTTAGGTTATACTGCACGAAGAAAGCCCCGCATAGTGCGGCCATGGCGGCAGACAGGGCCATGGCTGTCAATTTTATCGCCGTGCTGTTTACTCCGAGGGATTCAGCTGTTTCCTGACCTTCCCTAACCGCCCTCATGTAGTACCCAAAACGCCGACCCTCAAGCCATCTTACAGTTCCAAAGACTATCCCGAATATTACCAGGGCGCTGTAGTAATAACCAATTTTTGACTGATGCCACATGAGGTTTTTGAGGCCATCCTGAATGATGGGATAATCAAGCCCCAAAGCTCCGCCAACCCAATCCCATACAAGGAAAGCCCGATTGAATATTTCCACGATCGCAAATGTCGCTATTGCAAAATAGTGTCCGCTCAGTTTGAAGCATGGATAACTGATTACGACAGCGACTATGGCCGCAAGCGCCATACCTATGATTATACCTGGCCAGGGAGTTCCTCCGTAGGTGACAACAGCCATCCCCGCGCCGTATGCTCCAATGCCGAAAAAGACTGAATGCCCAAAAGAAACCTGACCGCAGTATCCCCCTATTATGTTCCAGGCCTGAGCCATGGACGCGAACAGCAGGATCAGTATCATGACGTGAAGGCGAAACGAGTCAGCAGATACGGCCGGAATCAAGGGCAAAATCCCCAATACCAAAAAGAAACCGAGCCATAACGCGTCTTTTGTGCTGAATGCTTTTTGGTCCACGTGTTTTACCACCCAAAAATTCCTTTGGGCCGCAAAAAGATGACAGCCAGATAAAGACCAAAAACCGCTATGTACTTGAAGACTGGAGCGATGTAGAACCCGGCAAGAGCTTCAACCACTCCCACCAGAAGCCCAGAAAGAAAAGCGCCCGGTATACTTCCGAAACCTCCCATGGCAACACAAACAAATGCGATTAGTCCAAACATTGAACCAACTTCCGGATGCACCGCCAGATAAGACGGCATCACTCCCCCACCGATGCCAACACACGCCCCTCCAATTCCAAATACCAGCACGTAGATTCGCTCTGTGTTTATGCCTACAAGTTCCGCAGCGTCCCGATCCATAGCCGTGGCCTGAACAGCCCACCCGAATCTGGTGTAATTCACCATTACATAGAGCAAACCCACAACTACGAGCGCAAGCAGAGCCGCTGCCAACTGCGGAACAGCGATGATGATACTTCCGATGAGAAGGGTCTTACCGCCTAACCAGGTATCAGAAAGAATTCGGAAATTTGGTGAAAACTGGTTCATACAGAGGTTCTTCAGAAACACGGCAAGCCCAAAGGTAGCCAGCAGAGCCACTAGTCCGGGTTTTCCGATTGTGAACCTGATTATTAGCTTGTATGTGAGCGCTCCGAGGATAAATATGAACGCTCCGGCAGCAATGGTTGAAACCAGGGGATCAACATTCAAAAGAAATCCCAGCCAGTAACTCACGTACATGGCCACCATGAGGTATTCACCATGGGCAAAATTGATGACATCCATGACCCCCCAAATAAGGCATAGCCCTGCAGCGACAAGAGCGTAAAGCATCCCACTGAGCATGCCGTCAATCAGAACCTGAATGAATGTCTCCATTAAACCCGCAACTTTCTAGCCAAACTCAAAAATTCCCGCTGTATTTACAGAATGGGCCGTTATTAGCTAACCAGCAGGAAATCGTTTTACCAAGAGCCAGGAGCAAGACCCTCCGTCCGTGGATACTTGCTCCTGGCAGGTTTCGCTTTTCCAGAAATCCGGCAAACTAAGCGATTGTATTCCCCGAAAGCTTATCTCTGATTCCAGGGTTTCATGGGGAACACTATCTCAGTGTCGGCCATTTCTTCAGGGAATATGCGTTTGTACTCTCCGCCCTGAAGCTGCGTTACTACACTGTGAGCCTTGATATTCTGGCCACCCTTGGTGAAAGCGACTTTTCCGCCGAGCGAAAGTGGTGAATCCCAGGTGTTCTTGTGCAGAGTATCGGCTACCTTTTCAGGATCGAGGCCACCGGCCTTCTGTATGGCTTGGGCAAGAACCAGCATCGCAACGGCTTCCTGAATGCTGTCACCATCGAATGGGACTCCACCGGTCTTGGACTTGAAAATGGTTTCAACATCAGCGACCGCGGGCATTAACATTGAGAATTGAGGAGAATAGGCTGTGGATCCCATGAAGAAGTCTGCGTCAGGTCCAAGCTGTTTTGCTATC
This sequence comes from uncultured Desulfomonile sp., assembly GCA_964542775.1. GTDB lineage: Bacteria > Desulfobacterota > Desulfomonilia > Desulfomonilales > Desulfomonilaceae > CAITZA01. Next base: position 5,243 of record CAZIVV010000010.1, on the reverse strand, counting down.
ACAGGATCCTGGTAACCCGAGCAATAGCTTATGACTATTTTGGGAAGCCAGGCCATCTGCTTCATGGTGCGAATCCACAGTGAGTAATCCGCCCCCAGCAACGCGCTTAAAACTGCGTCCGGATTGTCTTTTTTGAGGGTCTGCACTTCACTGTTAAGGTTGGTGGCTCCAGGGCTGAAAGGAACATCCGAAACCACTTTCAACCCAGCGGCAGCTGCCGCTTTCTTGGCCTCGCCAGCGGCATGCTTCCCGAATTCGCTATTTTCGTAGATGACGCCTATGGTCTTGATGTCGGCCTTTTTCTTTTCGTTAAGCCATTTGATAACCTCGACAAATTCTACAGACTCTGTTTCATCAGTAGGCGCCAGTCTGAAGAAAAAGTTCATGTCACGCTGAGTCAGAGCAGCTGAACTGGACGCTCCGCACATAAAAATGCGTTTCATCCGTTCGGCAACAAGACTGGCAGGTTTGCTAACTGCGCTGTTGTATGAACCTATGATCGCCCAGACACCTTCCTGATTGAACAAACGTTCAGCCTCGGACTTGCCAACATCCGGTTTTCCCTGGCTATCTGCATGAACCAGCACTATTTTGTAGCCATCCAGTATGCCTTCCTGATCAGCGAGTGGAACCTTTAGCTCGGGATGTTTGTTGTTAATAATTTCAACGGCAGTCTGAACAGCTGCCTGGCATCGCTGACCGGCGGTCGCTACAGGACCGGTTAACGGGAAAAGCGTGCCGATCTTGATGACTTTTTCTGCGGCTATACTTGGGCTCATGCCCGGACCAAAACCTAAGAATACAAGCATCAGGACCACAAACAAGGACCAACAGCTCGAGTGAGACAGACGATTAGACATAAGGCCAACTCCTACTTATTGATAATTCGGCTTTAACGCCGCTTTTAATATTTCGTCTCTGTTGAAAGGCCGGGCGTCAACTTCGCTAATCTTAAAAGGCCATAAATGAAGTTCAAGGCCATCAAAAGCCGGCTGAATCGGCATCAGGCCATGAAAAAGCCTGAATATTTAAGTCCTTGAATTTAACTCAAGTCCTGCTTCCACGTCAACCAAAATGTAATGAGGTTGCCTGACTGAGTTATGATGGGGTCAAACCGATCATTTGGAGCTTAAATAGTTAACCAAGCGTTGTGTCTTCAAAGCCACTTGAGCATTATTGGCTCTGGGTGGAATAATTCTTTTACACCATGCGCCGCCTGACTGATGTTCCGATTCGATGATCTGGAAAAGGGTGATTGATCACAATGCAACAGAAAGTCCGCAGAGCTCATCCATCTGGGCGCAATCATGGTTGAAACAGTTTCCAGACGCCGATCATGAATACTATGCTCCATAGAAGTGTGCGTATGAGATTGGTCCATACCAGCTTCCGTATCACAGTGAGATCCTTACCTGCTTCCTGAAGCTGGTTGTGACAGGGCACAGACAGGCCAAAGGTGGAGACCCAGCAAAGTAATATTATCACAGCTGACAGAGTATTCCTCATGTCTGGATCGAGATAGATCAGCACGCCCACCGTCACAGCCTGTCCACAAAGCAAAGGGACAACGAAAAAGGATATTCGCAGGCAATAGGCTTTGTGCCATGCCACAAAATCATTTTTTTCAATGTGGGCAAGGCATGGATACATTATGACCTGGGCCAGCCACACAACTATCACTATTCCGAAATCAAGTAAGGTTCTGACGATTTGAAGATGTTCAGCGAGCATCATTAATTCATATCCTCTTCCGATTCGGTGACTTTCAACGATCAGCTGCGGATTTGGGTGGTTTGTTAATGTTGTTTTCAAGAAAAAGAGTCTGAGTGGGAAAGGCAAACTCTATGCCTTCTTTTTCAAACTCACGCATGATCTGGAGGCATCTATCCTGAAGCCATTCCTGATAGCTCCACCACTCAGTGGGCCTGTTATACCAGACAAATATGGTGATATTCAGACTCGATTGGTTGAAACCATTGAAGAAAACCCTCGGTGGCTGATCCGCATTCATGTTCTCTTCATCGTACAATGATTCGGATATGATCCTAACCGCCTTGGTAACCTTGTCAGGCGAGGTATCGTAGCGAATTCCAATATTAGTGTGCCAACGAATAGTTCTGCGACGTCCTACATTTTCGACACCTGAATTAACGGCCTTCTCGTTGGGAATAGAAACCAATGCTCCATCAAAAGTCCGTATCAAAGTGCTCCTGAAACCTATGGACTCAACAACCCCTTCGTAAGTCGCCAGCTTAATGTGGTCACCAACCTCAAAAGGGTGATCGAAAATTATGGTCAGGGTTCCAAAAAAATTGGAAATGGAATCTTTGGCTGCGAGAGCAACTGCCAAGCCACCGAGGCCAAGAGAGGCAAGTAGCGGGCCAAGCTCCAGACCGGTCAAATTCTGTACCAGGAAAATTCCCCCAAGTGTCACAATGACTATTCTCAGAGACTTGCTCAACAAGGTAACAAGCAGATCATCGACGCCTTTCTCCTCTCGAACCGATCGCCTCAGAAGCCTCTCAAAAGCCTGAAGCAAACGGTAAAGGAGCCAGAGGATGACAAAGGAACCGACCAGATCAGTTGCCCATCCCGCTGTTGTGCGAAAGGTGTTTCCTTGTCCAGGTCTGTCAAAATGCCCGAACAACGGTGAAATTGCCGCATATATTCCATATACTATGATGAACAGACTCAGGGGTCTGCTTGCTGCCTCCAGTAGAAGTTCTTTCCACCTTTGTTTCCTTCTGGCGTCCTGAAGCATCCGCAACCTTCTGCGAATTAACCAGCGAGTAATTCGATCCACAAGAAATACAAGCGCTATGGCTAAAATGACTGCGAGGATCTTGAACCAGGTGATTCCATAAAAAGCTTCGGTCCAGACCCAGCTACCCCATTTCAATCCTAGCCTGAATTCAATTTCCTCGACCTTTTTACCAACTTTTTCAGCAGCCTTGTCTATCTGCTGGGTCTCCACCGGACTGAGTTTTTCTCCCGGAAGTGGCAGTATTGCAGGTAGTTCAGGAGTTTTGGCAGGCGCTGTTTCTTTTTCTGATTTACCTTCCACCTGAACCTTTACTTCCGGCGCATCCTTGCCTTCCGACTTCTTAACCTCAACTGTTACTTTTGATGGCGCTGGAGCGTCTTTCTGATTCACATCCTTCGGAATCTCTACAGTCACAGCGGAAGGCTTGTCCGCGTAAGAGCATGTGGCTATCAATAGAATTACGCATGTCATCAAGCCGGTAATTAAATTGGGATAGTTTTTAGACATAATAATCATGTGACGGTAGAGATCTCATGAGAGTTCCTCCGTGTTCCAATTCAAATTTTTGATTGCAGTGGAAATCAAGCATGTTCGTACCATTCGATACACTAAAGTAAACGCCAGGCCACACCGTGGCGCCTGTCGGAAACTGATTGACTCTCATCTAGTTTAACAAGCGTCAGGCCACCTTTCAACCAAAGCGACTTCTGTAACGCGTGACTTGTAGAATAAGTCTCTAGAAGCGTGTTCGCAGATACAATACAACACCGCCCTATCCAGCCCATGTAACTATCAGAGTTCACTTATATATAACCAGGTCCGATTCTTTAAAAACTGGATTGACTCTCAATTTACTGCAATTTTTTTTATTTCAGGATAGGATCTGGAGTCAGCGCTTGACCCGCTTCAAGCAGATTGCGAGCCTATTGCTCACGAGGCGATGAGCCATGAAACTTTCAGCTGAATTACCGGATAATATTTTGCAAAACATATTTGACCGATTCAATGAGCCGGTCATCCCCATGAAAGCAATTGAGCGATGGCTTGACCGGTTCAGGCCTGAAGATAGAGACACCGCTCTACTGTTACTGAACAATGTTGAATATCATTCCCAACCTCGAGTCAGACGGGAAACCAGAGCCCTTCACCAGAAGCTTTGCGAAAGGCTTTCAGAAAGCCGTTTTGATATTGAAACCTTTCATGATGTTGATTTTAGTCGTGAGTTTACGTGCAAGAGTGGCGATGTCGTTTCATACATATACCGAAAATCGAACCTCATTCCATCAGTCGATTTCAGGACATTTGACTTTTTGACGGCTGATACACTCAAGAAACCAGGGAATTACAGGAATCGAGCCCTGGTGATACTGGATGACTATATAGGCACTGGATCACAATTCATTTTCAATTTCATAGGGTTGAGTGACGACGATGTTAGAGTGGTCAACGCATACAATAAAACATTTCTCGTTTGTTACGTTATTCACCAAAAGGCCCTCGAGAATTTCAATTTACTGAAAACTGGCAAAATTGAAGAAGCAATCAGAATTGAGCAGGAACAGTTCCCGTACGACGATTTATCCAGTGAAACAGATTGTTTTCGAAGGACGTTGTCATCTCTGGACTGGAACAATCTTGAACTTGTATATCTGGAAGAGGAAAAACCCTTACTTTCTCCTGACAACAGCGCCCTGACCAACGCAGAGAAGAGTAGACTGGAAGCATTTTTGAATCGCTACTGCCATGAAGGTTATGCGGGAACATCTTACTTGCTTGGCCACCACGCTTTCTTTTTTGGGGCTCCCAACTCGTTACCTGAAATATTGTGGCCCCTTTTTAAACGTGTGGAAGACCTCTCGATTTATCCTGAAAAACCGGAGGGCGTTCCTGAGACAATAACCGGTTATGACATGGATGATCAAACCTGAAGATCAAACAAGGCCAAGCTGCTCCGGATGCCCCATTCTTGAGCCACTAACTGATCCTTTTCGCCGACATTTGAATGTATTCCTCTTTCAACATTTTGGCGATCTGTATCGAACGTTCAGAATGAATCTGGATTGAATCAAAATCGGGCTGAAAGTGAAGTTTCTGCATCAGAAGACCATCTTCATCGAACCACTGTGGAAGTAAACCACCCAGGATAAAGCCCCTCTTCTGAAGAATTGTCACCACCTTACCTACCCAGGGCTCAGTGAGTTTTAACCATACCTGAATAACCACGCACCCCTTTTCCACAGCCTTGTTTTCAAGATTCGTTACTTGTTGGGCAAAGTCAGTCCCCGTTTCATGAAATGCTATTCTGGCTACCCTCGCAAAATCGAACAGATCCATCTTCGATACGGAAACTGTTCCTTCCGGGATGTCAGACGTAGATTCAGAAAAAGTGCGACCCTCTGAAAAATCTTCGTAAAGATAGTTCAGGGCATCAGTGTAAGGCTTTGGAAGAAAAACGCTCTGGGGAATGTTGCGATAAATT
>CAZIVV010000009.1:0-2088 GCA_964542775.1 uncultured Desulfomonile sp. | reverse complement strand
GAGACGGCGTCATCTGGGCTTTCAGAGCCCCAGGTAGAGACGAGGTCAAGACTGTAAGAAGCAGGAACATTCCTGTAACTGTTCTAGCGAACTCACGAATCATTTTTCCCATGATGGTTCCTTTTCCTAAGACTCCGGCAGGAGCGAGACCCATATTTGAATGTTCCATTAACCACATCACGGTTACAGATTCAAGAGGTGTATTAGTAGACCTCAGCAAGAGCTCCGAAATCAAACCCAGAGAATCATGACTTTGTTGAGGCTTCTATCTGTTGACAAGCATACGGCTCCATATAAAAATTCGTCATACAAAAATAAACTGGCCGATTATTATGCCGGCCAGTTCACTGTAATTTGTCTAAATGATAATTAGGGGAAATTTCATTTCATGATGCGCCGCCGTTTAAAATCTCTGAAGCATTCAGATCGAGTGGTCAGGAACTCATTTCTTTCTGGAAGCCCCGTCTGATATTTTTGACCAGGCTTTCCTGGCGCCAGCCAAGTCGCTGGCTGTATCAAGCCTTATGTCTCGCACATCCTTTTTCAGACTGGCAATAAATTTCATTCTGGTTTGTTTAGTCGAGACAGACATGGTTTGGTGTTCACTTGCAAAGCCCGAACACATTTCGGAAACCAGACGTTTGATGGCTTCATTGTAAGCCGCTATTTCCTGCTTCAATAGAGACCGGGATTCCCGTGAAACATGGATCTCATTGCACAATCTCTCAATATCTCTGGTTAAGTTGCCCATATCGACTCCAGTCATTTGGCTCCCGAAACAGTGTCGGAAGCCTTGTGAAAGACTACCCTTCGGTCTGAGTAATTGATGAGATCCCGGACATCGTGAAAATGCTATCAGTAAGATCCCGCATTACTATCTCAACTTAGGCCGGCGCAGCTGCGCTGGCTGTTAGACCGATCGCTTCAGCGTATTTCAGGTAGGTCTCAACCGATGCGATCACGACCCTAGCCTCGACTGAGAGCAACTCAATACCAACCAATGACACTTTGGCCCAGGCGTCGATCACGATACCTTTGTCCAAAATCCTGTCCACTACCTCGGCAAGGCTACTGGAATCAGTCGATTTAGCTATTTTAGCCATTTTTAATCTCCTCTCTGGGAATTAGCCTTTTCAGGCTTGATGGCGTTGACTCACGGCAGTCTTTAGAGCGAAATCTGTGCCAAGTGTATTCAGATTGAAACGGTTTTTTAAAATCCAGGAAAATCAAACAAATACAAAACAGTAAAATTGGAAAAAGCTAAGTTTCTCCAAAACACTGATTAACAACCATGGAATGAATTCCAGTAATGAGGGAAATCATTCCACGGTAGCCGGGTCATGCGGTCTTACAAGCTTGCGTTTCAAATGTTCCTCATCAAGATCAAGTTTATCAATGTTGAACGTGTTACTCTGGATTCGAAATCTTCTCTTTTCAGCGTCACGTCAAGGGCTTGATAATCTTGTATTTTGAACAATTATATGGTGTGCAATGGCGCCATTGCTTCTGAGAGTAATGCCTTACAAAGCTTGCTAACCGTAATTTAATGACCTTTTGACGGGTATCGAATGGAATCTATTGTTTTCAAAATGCCGGGTCTGAACCGGGTCACAAGTCCACGCCTGCACTGAATCTAAAATGATCCCCTTTCATGTAAAAAATCAGCTCGCCTCATTGACCAGCATGAATGAACCCCAAATGCCAGGTCTATGTTAATCCTGCTTTTTAATTTCATCTCCTCGCGCAAAAGAGTCTGATACGTCATAAAATGCTTCTGACAACAGACAATTATAGTGAATCATGTTTGGGATTTTTTTTCAGTGACTGTATTGGCTCATGCATGCTTTGTATGCAAGCTGATCTTCATACATCTTAAGGAAAACCCGGTGCTTGGCGTCGTGGTATTTCATAAGCGGCCCTGCACAGGGTTCGATTACCCGATCCACTGAGCTCATTGATGTCATGGCCTTGGTAAGCGTGGCGCAGTCACCCGAGGCTACAGCGCCCAGCATGGCAGAACCCAGGAGGACGGACTCAGGTTCCCTCGGAAGAATAATCTTTCGTCCAGTAATATCGGCATGTTCACGA
>CAZIVV010000008.1:0-6034 GCA_964542775.1 uncultured Desulfomonile sp. | reverse complement strand
ACATAAAATAAAATACATTATAAATTAATGTTGAAGATAAGATCTGAAATTATAATTTAATGTTGACAACATTTTTTCTGTGTGATAACGCATGCCAAGCGCTTCTCAGTCAAGAGTCTTTGTACAGGAGATATTAGTGTTCGGAAAAATCCTGGAGTTTCAAAAGAATTTATTAGGAGGCGCCCAGTCGGGTGAACTACCGTCCGAGATAACCAGGCAATTCAATTCCGAAGCTTTAGATAGGGGACTCAGGCTCGTTGAATCTTCGCGAATTTCACATATAAACTTTGGTAGAGAAGCATATTTCGGTTTAATTTCAGAATCTTCAACTAAAAGCTTCAATGTACATGTAACTCTGGATCCGGAAACCAGGATTCTTTCCAAGGCTACATGTGGGTGTTTTAGATCTTCTACCCGAACTTACTGTCATCACATCGTCACGTTCGTACGCTTTATACTCCGAACGGATGAAGAGACAGGAAAGCTGCGCACCCTGTGTGATGATTTTCAGGACAGTTTCTGGAATGAAATTAGCTGGTTCGGATTCAAGAATTTTGGAGACTCTTCCCTGGGCTTCAAGGCTCAGGTAAACCACGGATCGGAAGGCATAAGGATAGCTTTTTCCGATCGTGGGGCAAACGAGATACTGGCGTTTATGCCGGGCGAAAGACTGGTTGAGGAATTTCTACATGAATTCTTCGATATCATTCGACGGGACATAGACCCGATGGTTTTCAAAAGAATGTATGGCCGAAAGCTTAAAGATCCCAATGTTCCCTCACTCAGACGCAAACCTTGGCAATACACGGAGGATGAGCTTGAGATAAACAAGCGGGGCATCAAGTCAGCGCGACAGAGTATGGAAGAGAGCATCTGGCACAGGATAGCCAAGGTAGGGTTTCTTTTGGCCGGCCGAACGGGGGGGGAGTTCAGATTCAATTTCCTTGAGCACAGGGAAGAATTGATCGTAGAGGGCCTGGATGAAGAGGGTGAGACGATATTGCGATTTATACCTCCCAGGGTCCTCATAGGTCCGGTAATTGAGCGAGCCGACAAGAAGGGCATGATAGGTTCGGACCTCCTGATAAATCCCAAACCCCTGGAAACCGGCTACATGTTGGAGGTTACGGACTCATCGTCACTGCTAATCAGACCCGTAGTCCTGAATCCCGATGAAGAAGCTGAGGAAGATCAGAAATTCATAGATCGATCAACACTTGATAAGCAACTTTTTGGAGCCTATTACTTTTTTCCTGACTATGGTTTCTTCAGAATTCACGTGAGCCTGACCAATCTCCCCGGTGAATATTTTTCGGCCCAGAAGAGAGTAGTAGTTGCGCCAGAAGAGATATCGACATTCCTGAAGGAGAACCTGGAAGCGCTGCGTAACGAACCGTCCGTGATAATTGACAGGACTCTTTTGGAGCGTGAAACATTAGATAAATGTGAACGGGTTATAATAAACCACAAACCTTCTTCCGATGGACAGGTTAAACTCGAAATAAATTATGATTACCGAGATTTTACGGTTTCATTCGCGGAAATACTGGAAGCCAAGCGGAAAAAGCAGAGATTCATAGTTCGCGGCTCAAAATGGATAGACACGCTTGGGGCCGAGTTTTCATGGATCAACAGCCGGGAGCAGTCCCCTGATCTTGACGGCAATGATCTGTGCCTTTCGAAGGTGGAATATCTGCGTTTTCTGGCACTGCAGGACAGGGTTGAAAAGAAATATGAGAATGCAAGATTAAAAGACAGGTTCAACAGTCTTGATGGACTCAAGGCGCCTACTCGAGTTCCTTCTGTGCGATCGATGAAGGGAAAGCTCCGATCCTATCAGAGGAATGGTTTTGGATGGCTTTGGTTTCTGTATGAAAACGGTTTTTCGGGTCTTCTGTGCGATGATATGGGTCTTGGAAAGACCCATCAGGTCATGGCTCTCATGACCGGCGTCTACAGGAGAAGTCTCAAAGAGCATGAAACTACCCGTTTCCTGGTTGTTTGTCCTACGACAGTCCTTGGACACTGGTATGACAAGGTACAGGAATATTGCCCTTACCTGGACCCTTTCATTTATCATGGGGCTGACAGGGCATCTCACGACGCCTGGGAAAAACACCCTCTGGTCATCACATCTTATGGAATAGCGCTCAGGGACCGGGAAATCCTTACTGAAACCAGTTTTGACCTTATGATCCTGGATGAGGTTCAGGCCGTAAAGAACAGGCTGACCAAGACCTACCATGCGATAAAGTCTCTTAAGGCTAAATGCGTCATTGGATTAACAGGAACTCCCATAGAAAATAGCGTCACAGAACTCAAAGCGCTCTTTGACATCACGCTTCCTGGATATTTTGTTTCAGAAACTGTTTTTGAAACCTATTTCAGGATTCCTATCGAAGAGAATTCCGATGCTGTGGCCAAGGACCGGCTTGCAAAACTTATACATCCCTTCACGCTACGGCGCAAAAAAGAACAGGTTCTCAAGGAGCTTCCTCCGAAGATAGAGGATATACGCCGATGTGACCTCAGTGAAACGCAGTATCGAATGTATCGGGACGTGGTTGACAATCAGGGCCAGCAACTGGTCCAGACTCTGAAAGACCCCGACAAGACAGTTCCATACATGCATATTTTTGCTATTTTGAATTATTTGAAGCAAATTTGCAATCACCCCGCGATGCTGGTGGGTGAGACCGGGGACTACGGAAAATACGAATCCGGTAAATGGGATACTTTCAGGGACATTCTCGATGAGAGTGTGCGTTCCGGCCAGAAAGTCGTAGTTTTTAGCCAGTACGTCAAGATGCTGGAGCTTATAGAGAGTTACCTTAATGACATCGGATTGCGGTTTGCGACTATCAAGGGTCACACCAGAAAACGCTCTGAGGCGATCAGGAAATTCAACACGGATCCGGAGTGCAAGGTTTTCACTGCTTCATTAAGGGCTTCCGGTCTGGGCATAGACCTGACAGGGGGATCGGTTGTTATCCATTATGACAGATGGTGGAACGCGGCCCGAGAAGAACAGGCTACCGATCGAGTTCACAGGATTGGACAACAGCGTGGTGTCCAGGTCTTCAAGCTGGTAACCAAAAATACCCTTGAAGAAAAGATAGATACAATAATCCTGAAAAAGAAGAGATTGATGGAATCTGTGGTACGTCAGGATGACAAAATGATTCTGAAGCATTTCTCCCGAGAAGACCTCATTGAGCTGATTTCATACTAGGTTTACCGAATCACACACAACTGTTATCAGGGGCTGGCGTTCACCTGGAATTTCTGCGTCGGGTGGCCGAACCTGTTGCGCCATGACTCCTAAAATGATATAAGCCTGCGTCATCATTCAGTAGAAGAGTTGAACGATCAGGTAGACAAAAGAATATGCCAAGCGAAAAAATCAAGTCCCGCCAGTTAGCGGTACGAGGAAAGATATAAATGCGAAAGATTGTAATCAGAGGCGGGAATCAATTGAAGGGTACAGTTCCGGTGAGTGGCTCCAAAAACGCCGCTTTGCCGTTGATGTGCGCAGCGTTACTGACCCGGGACGAGATGATTTTTCATCGAATGCCTGCCCTAATGGACATAAGGACGACCAAACAGCTTCTGTTGCAGCTCGGGGTGCAGCTAGATGATTTCACCCCTGGAGCGCTAAGGATTAAAGCTCGGGAAATAACAGACCACACGGCCCCGTACGAACTGGTAAAAACAATGCGGGCATCCGTTCTTGTGCTCGGGCCACTGATGGCTCGTGAAGGTCGCGCTGATGTCAGTTTGCCCGGTGGGTGCGCTATCGGGGCGAGGCCTATCGACCAGCACCTGAAGGGACTTGAAGCCCTTGGAGCGACCATAGAGCTCAATAACGGATATGTCCAGGCCAGGGCCTCCAGGCTCAAAGGCGCAGAATTCACATTCGACCTCAATACCGTGACGGGGACTGAAAACCTGATCATGGCCGCATGCCTGGCCAAAGGAACCACTGTACTGAAGAATTGCGCTATTGAACCTGAAGTATGCGAGCTGGCCCACGTAATTAATCGCATGGGTGGAAAGATAAGTGGGGCCGGAACCACCGAAATTGTAATAGATGGTGTGGACAGGCTTGACGGAATAGTCCACGAGGTGATGCCGGACAGGATCGAGGCCGGAACATATCTTCTGGCAGGCGCCATCACCAGAGGAGATGTTGCCGTGGAAGGCTGTGATCCGACTCACATTGAATCCCTTCTGGAAAAGCTCCAGGAGGCCGATCTCAAGGTCGTAGTTAACGAAAAATCGGTTAGGGTTATCTCAAACGGGGCATTACGAAGTCGTGATGTGGTAACTGACCCGTATCCGGGATTTGCGACTGATTTTCAGGCTCAATACATGGCTCTCATGGCATTGGGTGACACCAGCTGTGTCATCACTGAACAGGTTTTTGAGAACAGATTCATGCATGTTCAGGAACTGGTTCGAATGGGCGCCAATATTAGGGTTTCGGGAAGGCTTGCCCGGGTTACCGGAGTCACCAAACTTTCCGGCGCACACGTTCAGGCGACTGATTTGAGGGCCAGCGCATCACTGGTGCTCGCAGGACTGGCAGCTCACGGCACAACTGAGGTGCATCGTGTTTACCATCTGGATCGTGGTTATGAGCGGCTTGAGGAGAAACTCAGGGCTCTCGGGGCTGACATTTCCAGTGAAAAAGACAAAATGCTTTGATTAACGGACTAGTAACCAAGTCTGTTTTACAAATGGATGAATCGGGGAAAAACTGCATGAGAAGGGCCAAAATAGTCAGGAATACATCAGAGACTCAGGTGAACGTGAATTTTTGCGTGGATGGCTCAGGTAAATCTACTATCAACACCGGCATAGGTTTCTTTGATCACATGCTTGATCTTTTTGGCCGCCACGGTCTCTTTGATCTTGAGATTAGCGCTCAAGGCGATCTGCACGTAGATTTTCATCATACGGTAGAGGATGTTGGCATCTGCATGGGGGATGCGTTGAGGAAGGCTCTGGGGGATAAACACGGCATACGTCGATACGGCTTTTCTTCGATCCCGATGGACGAGGTTCTGGCAACCGTGTCGCTAGATCTGTCTGGCAGATCTTTCCTGTCGCTGTCAAATCCGATGGAGGAAAGAAGCGCAGGAAACTTTCCCCTCGATCTGGTTCGTGTATTTTTTCAGGCCTTCTCGGATCGTTCAGCGATGACTCTTCACGCATCGGTTCAGTCGGCTCAAAATCCGCATCATGCGGCAGAAGGACTTTTCAAGGCCCTTGCAAGGGCTCTTAGACAGGCTGTTGAGGTTGACCCCCGTGTGCTGGGCGCCCCTTCAACCAAAGGAGTCCTGGAATGACACCTGTATTCCGGACAGCGAAAGACGTGAACTAATAGCCTTCTGTTGGCTTTGTCAGGTCATGAAATGATGATGATCGAGGTCCTTTGATGATTGTTATAGTAGATTACGGTATGGGGAACCTTCGCAGCGTCCAGAAAGGTTTTGAAAAGATCGGGGCCAATGCGGTCATTTCTCGAGACATATCTGTTATAAAAGACGCTCATAAACTGGTTCTTCCCGGAGTAGGAGCGTTTCCGGAGTGCATGAAAAACCTGGACCTTTTTGGTCTGGTTGACCCTATCCGGGATTTTATAAACAGCGATCGTCCATTCCTCGGAATTTGTCTCGGACTTCAACTGCTATTCGATGAATCAGAGGAGTTTGGACTGACTGAGGGTCTGAAGGTAATACCAGGAAAAGTCAAGGCTTTCGAAAGGAACATGGGTCTCAAGATACCACACATGGGATGGAATCAGGTTAACTTCCAGAAGGAAGTTCCCATCTTTGAAGGAATCCCCAATGGTTCGTGGTTTTATTTTGTGCATTCCTATTATGTCGATCCTGCTGACCAAAAAGACATAGCCGCCAAGACCAATTACGGAATAGATTTCACATGCGCAGTTGCGCGAGGCAATTTGTTCGCCCTGCAGTTCCATCCTGAGAAAAGTCAGGAAAATGGGTTAAAAATATTGTCTAATTTT
>CAZIVV010000007.1:0-22769 GCA_964542775.1 uncultured Desulfomonile sp. | reverse complement strand
CATCCCTGCTGACAGGACTCTTTGCAGGAAATCCAAAAGAAATGGCCGAAACTGGACAGGTTCTACTGCATTTCAGGCAGACCAGACATTCCGAGCTAACATTGGATATATGTTCCTGGGTTATACATCCCGAGGGACATTCTCTGAGGCACTGGTTACAGTGAATGCAAGAGTCGTTCACTCGTCTGCGAAAAGGTGGTTTCACCGAAAATAGCGCCAGCATAGCGCCCGCTGGACACAAATTACGACACCAGAAACGCGGCTGAACCAACGAAAGGCTGGTGATCACAAGGAAGAACAGTACTATAAACTCGTTAGTCGAAAAAACTCTCGTCTGTAGCTGCATGTAGTTAAATTGAGAGGCAAAAGCCTGAAAATGAGTCAAAAAGTCGAGTCCTGTTTCAGCCATGAGTAGAGATAAAGGGTAAAACGCAAGCCCAAGGACTCGCGTTGCAATCGAGATCGGTGATCCCAAGAAGACGATGGATACTCCAGACAGAGCAGCCACTGCAATGAAACTCAGAAAGATATACTTGTAGCGCCTGTAGCCAGATGTCTGTTCAATTGAATTTGCTTTCCTGTCTTTTGAAGGTTTTGGGTTTCGCAATACCTCTGAACAGTCGATCATCGCCCCTAATGGACACACATGACCACAAAAGAACCTGCCGAAGAGGACAGTGAGAGCTATGAGAACAAAAGCTGGAACAAGGGCCGGAGTGATCCACGATCTGTCGGCAATCGAAGACATGATGCCTGTGAGTGGATCCAGGCTGAGGTAAAGGTCTACCGGAATTCCAACCCTGAAAGGGTGACTGGCATAAAACAGCAGTATGACAAAAAACAGAAACGAAACAGATTGTATTATGCGTTGAAGTCTAATCACAGCCGTATGTTCTTTACATTCAATTTGCTCAGATCGGATTGCCCAAGTCCACGCTCAGATGCCAGCTTTATGTGCTTGACCTGATTGGGCTGAAATTTCTTGCCGTACCAGGTTCCGAGAGCAACCATCTGGGAGTCTGCCGCAACCATGTCGGCAGAGGCCACAACCAGATTGAGAGGAATCACCTCTCCTGGACCGCCAGGCCCTCCAGAAGCCAGTATCCTGGTTCCATCAATCACAACCAGACTCGGTTTCAGAATTGTTACCATGTCCACTATTGATTCGTGAAGATCAAACCTGCTGTGGAAGGACATGCGATCGTAGATTAGACCCATCATACCCTTCATGGAAAGGCTAACGCCGGATGAACCATGGGATTTGCCAACTGGAACAGCAATAAGGACATCGGCATTCAGAACCTCTGACACAACCTCCATTGACTTTATCTGCTTACCCAGTGGGACTTTTATTTCACTGAACAGTCGTTGAGCCTTGACGTAATTCACTGTGGTATTTGGGATGTCCCTGCAATATTCGGGTATTCGGGACAACCTCAGACAGTCCTCCGGAGATCGCAGAGTGTTGTCCAGAATAGATACTTTCGACGCTCCCGCTAAATGACACAATCTTGCAACTTCCCTGACAACCTCAGGATGAGTATTGGACGCTGACTCAGGTGGGCTGGAAAAACTCATGTTAGGCTTGATAACGACTTTTGCCCCAGTCTTTACGAATCTTTGCATACCTCCGAGTCCGTCTATTGCAGCCTTGGTGATATCCGAGGCATTGGATCCATAAGACACCGTAACGTCGGGAAATTCTCCAGAAAAGGAATTAAGGGGACTGATTAGATTTAGCGTTCCGGCTGCCAGAGCAGCTCCGGAAACAATAGTGGACCCAAGAAATTGCCTCCTGGTCTGATCTTTCATGATTTGCGTTAGCCTCCTGAGCCTATTTCACTACATTATGTATAGTTTGAGCAGAAAAGTGTGATTTGTCAATAATGCCCTAAATTGATTCTTTAAGGCCAAAAAAGGGTTGACATTAAGTCGTGCTGGTTATATCAGAAAGCAAAAGTCCCGTGCATTTTTTAAGTCTAAGCCGTTACAATACTGAAATAAAAATCCAAGAATTTACTCATGTCAACATACAACAAAGCATTTTACCGACAAAGCGGTCGCAATCAATCTGTTGAGAATCTCTGCCTCGAGAACAAAGCAATATACTCTGACAGGGCGCCCTCAAAGTCGAGGGTATTTGCGAAGGCCATGGAATTCTGTGTAACTTTTCTCCTGGCTCTACTGGTTTTGTCTCTGGCATCTTTCCTGACAGTCAGGCCGGTCTTAAACGAGGTAAAGGTAGAGGCGGGTTCACATTGGGAGAAGTTCGTCAAGTCAGCGAGAGATCGAAACGACCTGATTCCGGGATTGGCAGAATCCATCAAAGGAGCGAGTCCCGGACAGGGAAAACTCACTGGCAGGCTTTTTGAGGAGCGCTCTATACTTCGCAGATCCAACGATCCGAAAGAAATTATAGCTTCAATAGATGAAATGGACCGCCAACTCAACAAAATCGGGAAACTGGCCGAGTCTTCCAGTGAAATTAATTCCTATCAGCCCTTTAATCAGACATGGAAGCGGGTAATTTCGGTAAGCGCAGACATCAATTCCAGACGCTTGATGTATAATCAGACAGCGCGACGTTACAATGAGCTGATGATACCATTCCCACAGAACATCTTTTCTTCAATTTTCGGTTTTGCTCCCCTGCAATACTATCCGACAAACATCTTTCCCGAAGATTCGAGTCAATCCTAATGGTAGATCAATAAGCTATCGCATGGTCAGCCCCGAGGGGCTTCCCCAATCAGTGGATGTCTGAATTGTTGGGGATTTCCTCTTCACTGACTTTTCGTATGGATCCTTTGTTGAAGACGAAGCTTGCGAGTACGAGTCTGTCTTTTTTGTTGGGATGCAGGTATCTGACGCTGAAGCCTGGTTTTCCTTCAAAGTGGTAGTCAGTTATTGGTAATATACCGTCGAGTCTCAACTGCCAGGTTATTATGCGTCGCTTGAGTTTTGAGGACCAGCTCATGAAATAGAGCCTTGTATAGTCACACCCGGCGTCTTTCCCGATAGGAGCGTAGGCTACTATGAAGTTGTTTTTCAAACCCCGATCAGGATCATCTGTTGAATTTACAGTACGCCAGGCAATCATACGCATAAAAGGAACCGCTTTTGCTATGTCATCAGGCGGAGTCAACTGCATGTTGTGCGTGTAGATAAAACCAACTCGACCGTCTTCTATTTTTACTTTGTACCATACGTCTTTGCGGACATCATCGGAATTCTCGTCCAGAGAGTCTATGTCCTCAAGGGATTTTGGTTGATCCGGTCCCTGTTTGCCTCTCGTTGGCGCCTTCTCTGTCGGGTTGTTCTTGCGTAGAGTTACAACCCGTTCATAAATCTCGAGCTTTTTCCCGGGTGGCAGTGTTTCCACCACCTCCTGATTTCTACCCGGAGCCAGCCTGAAGTTGGCTTTCGTCTTGGTCACAGCCTCTGCCTGAATTGGCAGCCCCTCTATTGACAATCTGAGTTCGTGGGTCTTGTGGATTATATCCTCCCCACCAACTGCTCGCTGCTCGACATACCCCTCTCTGCCGTCACGTGTACGAGCTCTGAACATGTCTCCGACCCTGTCTATGAGGTGTATTGGGGTCTCTGCAGGCAGCTTTCGGATGACTTCTGAATTTGGGTTAGCCGTCTGATAAAGCGATGTTGTCCTGATTGTGATCCCGTCTTTTGGGGTGAACTGACTCTTCTTTTTCAGTATGGTAGACTGGGCCTTGAGTATTAATTCCCTTTTGAGTGTCTCGACCTCCTGGCAGCCCGACACAAGAATCAAAAAAAGCGCTGCGATTATACCAAGACAGGAGTTATAGCTTTTGAAGGAAATTTGTGATCTATATTGAAGGGTACTTTGCAACTTATGCCTCACTAGGACACCAGTTTATTACTAATCATGAAAAAAATCAAGATTCAGTGCGTCATTAGGTCTTTAACCTTATGTGAAGTCGATATTTATGGGGTTTGCCTGTAATACCTCTGGTGGATGGATCAATGATATTTATTGTAAGCTGAGGGCTGTGTGATTGCCTCGGACAGGAAGGTCCGTCTAATCATGTGTAAAGTCTGTATCATAACATGTTAATAGTTTAATGAATAAATTGAGTAAGATGGGGTTTGAGCAGGTTAAATTATGGAAGTTATCACCACTCATTTGAACGCAGACTTTGACGCTTTCGCTTCGATAGTTGCAGCAAAAAAATTGTATCCGGACGCTGTGGTGGTTTTCCCCGGTTCCAGAGAAAAAAGCCTCCGTGATTTTTTCATGGAATCCTCACTTTACATATTGTCCATTGAGCGCGTCAAAGATCTGGATTTTAGCAAGGTGTCCAGGCTTGTGCTTGTAGACACCCGGCAAAAAAGTCGAATAGGTCAGTTGGCAGAGATTTGTGATCTGCCGGGAGTGGATGTTCACATCTATGATCACCACCCTCAATCGGATGATGATGTCAACGGTTCTGTTGAAATAATCAAAACCTATGGCGCAACGGTGACAATATTTATAGAGCTATTACGACAAAAAGGCATCGAAATTAATGCTGAAGAGGCCACTATTTTGTCGTTAGGCATTTACGAAGACACTGGCTCTTTCACTTTTTCTTCAACCACTCCAAACGATCTTGAGGCTGCAGCCTGGCTAATCAGTAGGGGATCAAACCTCAACATTGTCTCTAATATGATGACTACCGAATTGAACCGCGATCAGATAGATATCATGCACCAACTGATTGAAGAAGCACGGCTGGTCAACATACGTGGAGTCGATGTGGCTGTAGCCATAGCCGGCGCCGAGGGTTACATCGGTGACCTGGCGGTTCTGGTTCACAAGTTCAAGGAAATGGAGAACCACGACGCCATTATTGCGCTCGTTCGCATGGAAGATCGGGTCTATCTTATTGCAAGAAGTAGCGCTGATTCAGTTAATGTTGGGGATATTGCTTCAGCATTTGGGGGAGGGGGGCATGCCACGGCCGCAAGCGCTACAATAAAGGATATGTCTCTGTACGAAGCTCGTGACAGGGTTGTCGCGCTGCTGTACGAAAAGGTGCATCCCAAGCAAAAAGCAGAGGAGATAATGAGCAGGCCTGTGGTTAGCGTTGGACCTCTCCATACTATAGGCCAGGCGGCGGAACTACTTTCCCGTTACCAGATCAGTTCGTTGCCCGTGGAACGTGACAGTTCCTTAATGGGAATTCTTCACCGGCACGCTGTTGACAAAGCTCTCCATCACGGGCTCCACAATCATCCGGTAACCGATTTCATGAACCCCGGAGTTGTTTTTGTAACTCCTGAGGAGTCAATCGAGAGGGTCCTGCAAGTTTCAGTTGAGGGACGTCACAGGCTGGTGCCAGTGATAGATGAAGGCCGTATGGTTGGGGTCATTTCCAGAAGTGATCTTTTGGAACATCTCAAGCTTCCTCGAACCAGTGACTCAGCAGGTCCGGAAAGCTTTTCAAACGAAAAAGGAAAGCGGAAAAACATCAGGAAATTACTGGAAGAGAGGCTTCCAAAGAGCGTTCTGGGTGTCTTGCGACAGGCGGGCTCAGTTGCTGACTCAAAGGGCAATAGTTTGTACCTGGTGGGAGGGGCTGTTCGCGACCTTCTGTTGCGCAATCACAACCTCGATATTGATTTAGTCCTGGAAGGCGATGGCATTCCGTTCGCTTCTGAGCTCGCCAAAAGTTTTGTTAACTGTAGAATGCGGAGCCACGAAAAATTTGGAACTGCGATTCTGGCTTTTGATGATGGTTTCAAGATTGACATAGCTACAGCGCGTCATGAATATTACGAGAGTCCTGGCGCTCTGCCAACCGTTGAAGTCAGTTCCATAAAAAGAGATCTGTTCAGGCGCGATTTTACCATGAACACACTTGCGGTCAGCCTGAACTCGGATAGTTGGGGAGAACTTATCGATTTCTTCGGTGGAATCAGGGATATCAAGGATAAAGCCATCAGGGTGCTTCACAACCTGGCCTTTGTCGAGGATCCCACCAGGATTCTGCGGGCTGTGCGTTTCAGTAGCCGTTTCAATTTCTCTATCAGCAAGCACACGATGTCACTGATCAAAGGCGCCCTGAAAATCAAGGTTTTTGATCGTGTGGAGGGAAAAAGGATCCTCAATGAGCTGATCCACGTGATGGATGAAAAGAACCCGCTGAGTCCAATCAAGTCACTGGGGGAGCTTGGAATTCTGGAATCAATATATTCGCCTCTGACAGTTAACCCGAGAACTCTGGCACTCATAGAATCGGCTTCTGGTGTCCTATCCTGGTGGAAGTATCTTTTTCTCGATGACAGGATTCAGGCCTGGGTTATATACTATCAGGCCCTAACAGATCCATTGGACGAGAAATTGTTTGAGCAATCCCTTGAAAGATTCTCATTCGCCAAAGGTCACATGAGGCTCATGATGGAGCAGCGAGTCAGAACGAAATATGCCCTCGGTCTCATGGACCGAGGAAGGTTGACTAAACCGAGTGAAACATTTAAGATCCTCGAAAAACTGTCTTTGGAATCCTTACTCTTCATAATGGCCAAAACGACCAGGGAGCAAACCAGAAGAATTGTTTCCGATCAGATTTTAAATTACAGAAATGTCAAGCCTTTCATGAACGGTTCTCATTTGAAAGCCATGGGTTACAAACCAGGTCCGGTTTTCGGGGAGATTTTGAGTTACCTCCGTGAAGCGCGTTTGGATGGCCTGACTCACAACATAGAAGATGAAAAGAAGCTTTTAGACCAAAAGTTTTCCAGACAGCCATAGATAGGATGATTAGTCGTGTCTTTAGAGAACGACACGAAATTTGTGACTGGGAGGTCATGATGGACAAAGGCGGCTCAAGAAAAGTCAAAATTTTTGACATCACTCTGCGCGATGGATCACAGAGCAAAGTAGCTACTCGAATAAAACTCGACGACCTACTTAAGGTAGCTTCCAAGCTGGCAGATTCAGGAATTTACGGAGCGGAAACGTGGGGAGGAGCGACCTTTGACGTTTGCGTGAGATATTTGCGCGAAGATCCGTGGGAAAGAGCCAGGAAGCTCAAAGAGGTCATGCCAAATGTAAAGAGCATGATGCTTATCCGTGGACAAAACCTCGTCGCATATTCGAATTTCTCAGATGACGTAGTCGTTAAATTTGTTGAAGCCGCCGCTAGAAACGGTATTGACGTTTTTCGTATTTTCGATGCGCTGGATGACATAAGAAATCAGGAATGCGTAATAAAGGCTATTCGCGAAGTCGGAAAAATTGCGGAAGGAGCAGTCTGTTTCACCATCAGCCCCGTACACACCATCGAAAAATTTGTTTCAAAGGCCAGAGCCCTGGAAGATAAGGGAGTTCATCAGATCGCGATAAAAGACATGGCCGGTCTTATTGATCCGTATACAACATTCGAGCTGGTGTCCAGTCTGAAGAAAGCTGTCAATGTTCCTATTCACCTTCACACCCATGATAACTGTGGTCTGGGCATGATGTCTGCCCTCAAAGCTGTAGAAGCAGGCTGTGAAATGCTCGATTCAGTTTTGAGCCCCTTCTCGGGTGGAACCGGACACCCATGCACCGAGTCGCTTGTCTATTCACTTGGAAGGCTCGGTTACGATACTGGCTGCGATCTGAAGAAACTTACAAAGGCGGCTGAAGAAGCCAGGGCAGTGAGAAATCTCTACAGTGATTTCGAAGCTCCTTACAGTGGAGTTGACTGCAAGATGCTTATTACGCAAATTCCCGGTGGAGTCATGTCCAACCTGGCCAGCCAGCTACGCCTTCAAAATGCGATTGACCGGATAGATGAAATCATAGACGAAATCCCTAAGGTGAGGGAAGATCTTGGCTATATACCGCTAGTTACACCAACATCGCAGATCGTTGTTTCACAGGCTACTTTTAACGTGCTTCTGGGTAGGTACAAGATCATTGCCAACCATACGGCAAACCTGCTCAAAGGAATGTACGGTGAAACCCCGGCCCCGGTAAACAAGGAACTGCAGGATAGAGTGCTTAAAGGCGAAAAACCTATCAGTGTCAGACCCGCCGAGTTAATTCCTCCAATGTGGCCTGAGCTCGAACAGAAATTCCCGGGACTGACCGAGGAAGAAATACTGATACATGCCATATTCCCACATGAGGCCGCAGGATATTTCGCTGAGAAAAAATAACGGCTAATTTAACCAAAAAAAGAAAGTCACCCTGGTGACTTTCTTTTTTTGGGGAGAAACATTTTTGGAAAAAATGTCAGGGACACTATTTTTAAGTCCTTGATTTTCTCCCAAATCAGGCATCATACTATTGAGGAACCCTTAGTAACCCACAGTCAGGAGAAACACATGAAGGTTCGTGACTGCATGACGGCTGATGTGATCACCGTGGGACTTGAAACACCACTGAGAGAACTCGCCAAAATACTGCATGAAAAAAACATCAATGGTGTCCCCGTTGTCGATAATGAAAACAAAGTCATCGGGGTCATCTGTGAATCAGATCTCCTTGATCAGAACACCCCTTTGCACATTCCAACTGTTTTCGTTATCCTGGACTCCATCATACCCTTGGAAAATCCGTGGAGACTACACAAGGATTTCAAAAAAATCACCGCTTCTACCGTCGAAGATGTTTACTCATTTCCAGCTCAGTGTGTCGATCCTGACGCAGACATCTCCGAAGTCGCCCAAATCATGACTACAAAGAAATACTACACAATACCAGTCGTCCAGGATGGCGAACTCGTTGGAGTGCTGGGCAAAGGCGACATCATACGAGCCATAGCTCAAGGTCTAATGTAAAAAGAATCTATAAAAATCAGGCAGTTGTATATTTAAAGTAAAGCCATGGTTCATTTATTTTGTTTATATTGATAAATAACTTTAAAAAAACTTGACATCCTGTTATTTTTATGATTAAAACCGGACTCAAGGCGGGTGGCGTAGCCCGCCCCAACATACCTTTTCTCCAATGCGGAGCCCCGGTTCGATCCTCCTTTCCGGGGCTTTCCTTTGTTCTGGTGTTTGCAAAACGCGCCTGGCCTCTGTATAGATTAGAATCTCTGTTAATGACTCTTTTACTGAGGTGGAGTTGAATAGAAAACGTTTGTCAGGAATTCTTGAACAGGTGAGGGATGGAGAGCTTTCTGTAGAAAGCGCCTGTGAGAAATTCAAGGATCTTCATGTTGAAGATCTTGGTTTTGCGTCACTTGATCATCACCGCGCCGTTCGTTTGGGATTTCCGGAAGTCATTTACGGTGAAGGTAAGACGTCTGATCAGATTACGGGCATATTCAGGTCTTTGATTCAAAGACAGGACGTTGTTCTGGCGACTCGTGTCGATCCGGACAAGGCGGCCAGGGTGATGAAAGATGTCAGTGATCTGGAACACAATCCGTTGGCTCGAACCCTTGTGTACAGGAAAACGCCTCCTGCCATGTCTGTCGATGGGTTGATTCTGGTGGTGGCAGCCGGCACTTCAGATTTACCGGTCGCAGAGGAGGCCAAGGTCACGGCCCAGGCTTTTGGAGCAAATGTTGAGACAGTGTATGATGTTGGTATAGCCGGAATCCACAGATTATTCACACATCATGAGAAGCTCAGGTCGGCTTCAGTGATCATCGTAGTGGCTGGAATGGAAGGGGCTTTACCGAGTGTTGTTGGTGGGTTGGTTGACAAGCCAGTCATAGCTACCCCGACTTCAGTCGGATATGGAGCTTCCTTTGGAGGCATCGCAGCTCTGCTGGGCATGCTAAATTCCTGCGCTCCAGGTGTGTTGGTCGTCAACATTGACAACGGATTCGGAGCGGCTTACGCTGCATGCATGATCATGAGATCCGGCTCCAGAAGTAGCATGAACGCCTACAAACTTAAATAAGGCTCCAATTCCTGGTATTTCTTGGGACCGATTCCGGATACTTTCTCAAGATCTCTCAAGGAGCTGAAATAGCCGTTTGATTCACGAAACGCGATTATTCGTTCAGCCATTTTTGGACCTATCCCCGGAATGGCCTCGAGGTCTTCTTTCGACGAACTGTTTATAGAAATTTTCTTGCCTAGCGCGATAAGCTGAGCCCCAGAGATTCTCGAAAGAGTCACATGACCACTATCCTCATCCACATACACGACAGACCCGCATGGCAAGTCCTGCCCTGACTCATGGTTGTTGGTGGCGATTATTCCAAAGGATTTCAGTAACTGTTCAGCGCTGACCGGTTTCGGGTATGCCCTGGTCCCCCTGACAAGATCTCCAGAGGCTACCTGATAGACACATTCGCCTGTCAGTAGACCCTTCATGGGATCTTCATCCAACATCCCCAATCCATAGTTTACCAGCTGAAACAGACTCCATACTGATATTATCGCCGTCAGGGCCTTGAGTGATGCTGAAAGAGTCCTTTTTTCGCTATCGGTCAATTCCCGCGGCCATGTCTTTTTGAAGCTTGTAGTCTATGCTATCAACCAATGCGCTCCAGGATGCCTGGATAACATTCTGGTTGAATCCCACTGTCCACCAAACGTCCTCTCCGTCAGTCGATTCAATGAGAACACTGACGGTCGCCCCCGTTCCGGAAGTGCCTTCGATAACCCTGACCTTGAAGTCTGTCAAATGGACCTTGTTTACACTAGGGTAAAAATTGGCAAGGGCTTTTCTGAAGGCCGTGTCCAATGCGTTTACCGGACCATTGCCTTCCGCTGCGCTAAATTCCATCCTGTCTCCGACGACGATACGGATCACAGCATCTGAATATGTCTTCGTATCGCCCTGTCGTTTGGAATCTGTAACATTGAATCCATGTAGCGTAAAAAATTTTTTGTGAAGTCCGAGCATGCGCTTCATCAGCAGTTCAAAAGAACCATCGGCTACATCGAATCTGGCTCCCTGAGCCTCCAGGTCTTTGAGTGTTTTGAGTATTTCCAGAATGCGTGGATCGTCAGGCTCTATCTTTATCCCGTATTCGGCCGCCTTCTGCGCGAGGGCTGCACGTCCGGCCTGTTCCGAAATAGGGAAGTTACGTCCAGCTCCCACCAAATCAGGATCTATGTGTTCATATGCTCGTGTGTTCTTGAAAACTGCGCTGGAATGGAGGCCACCTTTGTGAGCGAAAGCGGACGCTCCCACGTAAGGTTGGGACTTGTTCGGAGTTCTGTTAGCCATTTCATCAACAAACTCGGACACATGCCTCAACATTCTCAGCTTGCCCGGTTCGATCTCCATTCGCTTCATCTTCAGGCTTAGAGCTGGGATGATTGATATTAGGTTAGCATTACCACAGCGTTCTCCGATTCCATTAATGGTCCCCTGAACCTGAGTCACTCCAGATTCTACGGCCGCCAGCGAATTGGCTACCGCAGTCTCGGAATCGTTGTGGCAATGAACGCCAAGATCTACGCTTGTGTGTTTTTTGACTTCCCTTATGATTTCAGATAGTTCTGACGGTAGAGTCCCACCATTTGTGTCACAAAGGCACAAAACGTCACTAGACTTTTCCGCGGCTCTCAGGGTCTCAAGAGCGTATTCCCTATTTTTTTTGAAGCCGTCAAAAAAATGTTCAGCGTCAAAAATGACTTTTCTGAAGTGGGGGCGAAGGAATACCAGGGAATCCGAAATCATCGCCAGGTTGCGTTCAAGCGGAACTGCGAGTATTTCACGGGCATGAAGATCCCAACTCTTCCCAACAACAGTCACGACCTCGGTTTCTGTGTCGATGAGCGACTGAATCTGGGGATCTTTATCAGGGCTGAGGTCAGCCCTGCACGTGCTTCCAAAGGCGGCTATCCTGGAATGCTTCAGGTTCAGGTTCCTGGCTGCCTGGAAGAAACGTTTGTCCTTGGGGTTAGACCCGGGATAACCTCCCTCTATAAGGTCTATTCCTATTTCGTCCAGCTTTTGAGCAATTCTGAGCTTGTCATCGAGGGAAAAGGTTATCCCCCAGGTTTGAGCTCCATCACGCAACGTAGTGTCGTACAATTCGATCCTGGTCAATTCATTGCCCCGTATTTCCTACTCCTTAGAGCGCTTTTTCCATCTCAAAGACGTCATGTAAAACCCGAACGGCCAGCTCCGCATATTTTCGCTTTATTACACAGGATATCTTGATTTCGGATGTCGAAATCATCTGGATGTTTATGCCTTCCCGGGCAAGCGCCGCGAACATCGTGGAGGCCACGCCTGAATGAGATCTCATTCCAAGGCCGATTATAGAAACCTTGGCTATGTCTCTGGTCCCGCGAATGTCCTCGGCCGCCAGGATGTCCTTTAGGCTCTGGCATACTTCCAGACCCTTCTCCAGATCCGATTCCGGAACCGTGAACGTTATGTCTGTCTTGCCGTCAGCGCTCGAATTCTGGATTATCATGTCGACAACTATGTTGGCCTCAGCCATTGCGCCAAAAACCTGAGACGCCACACCAGGCACATCAGGAACCCCGGCAACCTTGATTTTTGCTTCCTTGGTGTTACATGTCACTGCCCTGACAGACTCTTTTTCCATTTCAGTGTTTTCCTCCGTTACAAGGGTCCCTTCGTTTTCATTGAAACTCGAGCGAACAACCAATGGCACATTATGGCGCATTGCAAATTCGACGGCCCTTATATAGAGCACTTTTGCTCCAAGTGAGGCCATCTCCAGCATTTCCTCATAAGCAATCTGCTTTATTTTTCGGGCGTCCGGCGTGATATTTGGATCAGTTGTGTAAACTCCATCGACATCAGTGAATATTTCACACAGATCGGCTTTGAGACCTGCAGCCACAGCTACTGCGGACGTGTCGGATCCTCCGCGACCAAGCGTAGTTATATTCCCTTTATCGTCAACACCCTGAAAACCGGCCACTATGACTATTGCGCCTTCCTTGAGGTCACGGTCCATGTTCTCACGCATCACGTCTGTGACGCGGGCGGAACCAAAAGCGCTATTGGTGAGCAATGGAATCTGCCAGCCGCAATATGATTTAGCCTTATAGCCCATCGATTCCAGAGTCATTGATAGCAAGGAAATGGTAACCTGTTCGCCGGTCGAAAGCAGGACATCCAGTTCGCGCTCATTCGGAGTCGGCGATATCTGTTTGGCCAGGTTGATAAGCCTGTCTGTCTCCCCGGCCATTGCCGATACTACGACTACCAGATCGTCTCCCCGGTCTTTGTAGGAAGCTACACGTCGCGCTACGTTTGCAATACGTTCCAAGTCTCCTACGGATGTTCCACCGTATTTCTGGACAATTAGTGGCATCAGTCTTCTCCATACATCATGATTGACCTTCAACTCAATCTTGTATCGAATGCATCTGTTGGTCCATTGTTGCGCCAGTTGTCCGCAGGGTGTCCAGGACCTTGACGATCCTTTCATGCCATGATCCAGCCGTGGCATGGGACAACTCGATCTTTCTGCGCTCTTCATCCTGTGAATAAGCAATCACAATCTGAAGTTCATTATCCTCGAACTCCTCTTTACCTGTCCCCCATTCCACGACAAGGGCTCCCTCATCGAGAGCCTCGTAAATACCCAGATGGCCTAGCTGATCTGTTGTCAGTCGATAAAGGTCAGCATGGTCTACAATCATTTCTCCCTCATACCGGTTTATAAGACTGAACGATGGGCTGACCACATCATCCGGATCAACCTGGCACGCTGCGGAGACTATGCCCTTTGCAAGTCTTGTCTTGCCAGCCCCCAAATCGCCAATCAGAATGACCACGTCCCCTATCAACAGCGCGCCTCCAATAGCGGCGCCCAAGCTCATGGTATCCGATTCCGATGAGGAGAAATAAGTCCTGGTTGTAGTTGCAGCCAAATCGCCGGGCTCCTGAAATAGCTCTAAATGAGTTCCAGACCAACCATCACAAATCAATCTTTCTTTTTACTACACGCTTTTCTTCATTTCAAACAAATTTGACTCAGAGCCACGATTCTGGTGAAGCTTCTCTTGGAGAAATTGCCGAAGCCCCAATTTTCAACCCTAAAATGCAAAAATATTGGAACTTATAGCCGATACGCTTGTTCTACACAATAATGTGAAAAAAGATCTCAAGAGCGGAAAATAAAAAACGGTTAGAGCGTATATGTTATCTTGATAACTGATGAAGTTAGTGTTAGAAGCTTTTTTTCAGTGATTGGTCTGGAATGATGAGTTTTCTGTTTTGTTCCCATTCCTGATCTGTTATTGTATAGAGCTTATTTTTTGTTTATCAGTGACGAGAAAAGACATCTCGTGTGACCTGATTTTAATGATTGTGGCAGGTATTAAAAAGATCAACGATGGATTTCATTAAGCCCCTATTAGCGTTTGCTCCCGAACACAGAAGATTGAAAGGACGACCGTTTGTTACCTTGAGCTATGCTCAAAGTCTGGACGGCTGCATTTCAGCAAGACCCGGTGAGCCGCTTGCTCTCAGCGGAAGAAGGTCCCTCAAACTTACCCATCAGCTTAGGGCTTCTCATGACGCTATTCTAGTGGGAATCGGCACAGTATTCTCTGATGATCCGAGACTGACCGTGCGTCTCGTAAATGGTCAGAATCCCAGGCCGGTTGTTGTTGACAGCAAACTCAGGCTGCCACTTGACTGCAATCTCCTCAAAGAGTCATCCCGAAGACCCATAATTGTTACAAGTAAACAGGCGGACGGCAGGCGTGTGAGATCCCTGGAAGAGCTGGGGGCAGAGGTCCTCAGGATTCAGTCAAAT
The DNA here is from genome assembly GCA_964542775.1 of uncultured Desulfomonile sp. Lineage (GTDB taxonomy): Bacteria > Desulfobacterota > Desulfomonilia > Desulfomonilales > Desulfomonilaceae > CAITZA01. The sequence goes on along the minus strand of CAZIVV010000007.1, from coordinate 8,097 downwards.
GATCGTGGTCAGTTGAATTTGGCTGACATGCTCGATCATCTGGGAGATCATGGAATCAACAGCCTCATGGTGGAAGGCGGCGCCCGGATAATAACGAGCTTTTTGATGGAACGTCTCACGGACTACATCGTCCTGACAATTGCTCCGGTTCTTGTCGGTGGTCTGAGGGCCGTGAGCGAACTCGGAGATGTTGGTCCCGGACAGTTTCTGCGGTTGGTAAATCCTGGCCACAGGTGGCTGGGCAAGGATCTCATATTATGGGGAAGCCTGACAGAGAACAGGGCCACAGTCTCGGTTTTATCTGAGGTTGCAGGAGCGGCCCGGGCTTACTGAAATTCAAGGACGGCCCGGACATGAAAACTCGCTACGTCCAGTTTAAGTCACCTTACAGTATTTCTGTCGTTAATGACGATATTCAATGGCCCCAACCAGGCAAGCTCCTGATAAAAACGCTTGTTTCAGCTATTAGTTCAGGCACGGAGCTACTTGTTTACAGGGGACAGTGGCCGAAGAACTGCGTTGTTGACGAAACCATTGCTTCGCTATCCGAGGATTTCAGCTATCCTCTGAAATATGGCTATTCCTCGGTCGGCCGTGTTGTAGCGACAGGTTCGGATGTTGATCCGTCATGGATGAACAAACGGGTTTTCTGTTTCAACCCTCATGAAAGCCTATTTATTGCGGCCCCTCATGAAACCATAGTTCTTCCTGACGAGATCGACACCGAAGACGCTGCGCTGCTTCCCAATATGGAGACAGCTGTCAACCTTGTAATGGACGGACATCCGGTGATTGGAGAGCGCGTCTGCGTTTTTGGACTGGGCGTGGTGGGTTTGCTTGCAACAGCCGTGTTAGCTAATACAGGTCTGGAACACATCGCTACTTTTGACCGGATTCAGATCCGCAGGGACGCTTCACTGAAAATGGGAGCTGACTCTGCGACAGACCCGGTAATTGATCCGGAATGTTCGGCCTCATCGCTCAATGGGGGTCTTGCCCGTTTCAGGTCTTGGGCGGATCTCAGCTTTGAGCTATCCGGCAATCCGGCGGCTCTTGATTCCGCTATTGAGTCGACTGGATTTGCGGGCCGTGTGATAATTGGATCATGGTATGGATCCAAAAAAGCCGACTTAAATCTTGGCGGCTATTTCCACAGAAGCAGGATAAAGCTTGTGAGCAGTCAGGTCAGCTCCATTGCGCCGGAATTCACGGACCGCTGGACCAAGGCTCGGCGTATGGATCTTGCCACAACCCTTTTACGGAAGATCCGCCCTTCGCAGTTGATTACTCATCGATTCAGTATCGACGATGCTTCACAAGCCTATGAACTCATCGATCAGAAACCTGAAAAAGTTATACAGGCAATTTTCAAATATGAGGATTGAACATGACCATGTCAAAATCAGGCCCGACATATTGTGTGGCTGTCAAACGTGATTTTGTGGCCCGCCACTTTCTCTTCGGAGGTGATTGGGGCAGCGAAAATCAGCTCCATTCGCATCATTATCAGGTAGAGGTTTGCCTCGAGAGTTCTGAACTGGATCAGCACGGATATCTTGTTGACATAGTTGACATCGAAAATTGCCTTAACGGCCTTGTTGACTATTACCGGGACAAAGACCTCAACGACTTACCCGAGTTCAAAGGTCTCAATCCAAGTATAGAACGCCTGTCAGGATTCTTTCTGGACGCATTCTGGAAACATCTGTCTTCTTCGAATTTAGAGGCGATTTCCGTGAAGCTTTGGGAAAATGAGATCGCCTGGGCTTCATGCCGAAGAGAAAAAGCTTGAAGATTGGCCTTGTTATCTATGGAAGCATCGACACCTTAACGGGCGGCTTCCTCTATGACAAAAAGCTTGTGACTCATTTCCGTTCCAAAAGACATGAGGTCAAAGTCTTTTCGCTGCCCTGGAGGAACTATCCTAGCCATCTTGCGGATAATTACAGGAAAGACTTTTTGTCCAACCTCGCGTCATCCAATCTCGACATACTTATTCAGGACGAGCTCAATCATCCATCTCTGGTGTTGTTGAACCACAAGCTCAAGAACAGGGTAAAATATCCCGTCATTACGATTGTCCACCATCTGCGATGTAGTGAAGCGCGCTCCAGGATAATGAACAGTCTGTACCGTCGGGTTGAGACTTCTTATCTCTCGTTTCTGGACGGCATGATATATAACAGCAACACAACGCGCAAGGTGGTAAGGTCTCTGGGCTTGTCGCCCAAACCCGGAATAGTCGTTCATCCTGGACGTGATGACGTCAGACAGGGGGTGGACCAGGATTTTATCCTCAAGAGAGCCCAGCGGCAGGGGCCGTTGCGGATACTCTTCGTTGGAAGTGTTATTCCACGCAAGGAACTCCACACGCTCATAAGGGCCTTATCAAGACTGTCCTCCAGGGATTGGCGCCTCGACATCGTTGGAAGCTTCAAGGTCGATAGAAGTTACTCCAGGCTAGTCATGAAGCTGATACAGGAAAAAGGGCTTTCCGATTCCATTAGTATCCTTGGATCACTGGAACCCTCTGAACTGGTAGGCCGCTACATGGAAAACCATGTGCTGGCTGTCCCGTCATCTTATGAAGGCTTTGGTATCGTGTATCTCGAAGCCATGGGATTTGGCATGCCATCGATTGCGTCCAGGGTAGGAGCCGCCCACGAGATTGTGACTCAGGGGGCTAGCGGTTTCCTTGTAAATCCAGGTGATGTCGATGATATTCAGGGTCGGCTGGAAAATCTCATAAGTGATAGATCCAAGCTGGCTCAAATGGGAGTTGCAGCGCTTCATCGCTACAGCGTGCATCCGACATGGGAACAAAGCGCCCAGAAAGCTCTCGAATTTATTAAGGAAATGGTTCGATAATTATGGATCGGGATTTTCAGTTCAATTTTCCAAGATACCTCTCTTCCAAAAAGACGGTGGACGATCGTTCGCTCAATCGATGCGTGATGGAAGCCTTCAGAGAGGAACTAAAACTCATCGGAGTCGACTATCCTCATGTCCTTGAAGTCGGCTCCGGGATTGGTTCCATGATTGACAGGCTTGTCGATTGGAACATTCTGAAAAAGGGCCATTACGTGGCTCTTGATTCCATGGAGCAGAACATCGTAGAGGCGAGGAAACGTCTGGTTGAGTGGGCTGCCGATCAGGGATTTGACACTGAAACAGTTTCCGATTCGTCTGTTCATGTCAGATCAAAAGCCGGCATTGACCTAAAAGTTGAGTTTGTGCTGGATGATGTCTTCAGATTCATTAATTCCATGAAAGACCGGGCAAGTTTCGACGTTTTACTGTCGAACGCATTTCTCGACCTGATAGACTTGAAGAGTCAGTTGTCGTCAATACTGAGTCTGCTAAAACCGAACGGCGTTTACTATTTCACCATCAACTTTGATGGATCTACGGTCTTTGAACCGGAAATTGAACCTGAACTGGACGCCTTGGTTGAACGGCTATATCACCAGACGATGGATGACAGGATAACCAATGGCGCCAAGTCCGGGGACAGCAGGGCAGGGCGACATTTGTTCAGCCATCTTCTGGCGAATAATTGCACGGTGCTGGAAGCAGGCTCTTCTGACTGGGTGGTGGCTCCAGTGGACTCACGATACCGTTACGACGAAGAGTATTTTCTCAGGTTCATCGTGGAAACGGTCGGATTGGCTCTTCGGGAAAGCCCGGGGATTACTGCCGCTGAGCTGGACAGATGGCTGGAAGCCAGACGGAGTCAGATAGAACGGCGTGAACTATTCTACATGGCCCATCAACTGGACTATACAGGACGAAAAACTTATGTCCCGTGATTGACATGATAACTACTGAATTACAACACGATGCTATCGGATCTGTCGAAACGTCATTCACGGGCCAGGTTTGGGCGCCTCAGCATTCGAACCGCATGGCGCTCACTATATCGAGCTGTCCCGCCTGCTTGGAAGGGTAATATCCGGCGAACACCCCGATAGACACTGTGAGGGCCAGATCGACAAGAATGCTCGAAGACAGGACCATTCCAGATACTGATACATCGAGCAGCTCTTTCAGAAACACTACAGCCACAAGGCCGCCGATCACGCCGATTACTCCTGCAATCACACTGACCATGACCGATTCGAGTATGAACTGATTCCTGATGACCATGTCAGTAGCGCCCATCGATTTACGCAGCCCAATCTCTTTAGTGCGGTCCCTGACTGCAGCCAGCATGACATTGGTCAGCCCCATCTTTCCGACTATGAAAACCCCAACCAGCGCAGCGTAGCAGAATAGCTGAATTATAAAGACTATCATTCTTACCCGGTCTAACCTGTTAGAACGGTAATTCACCTTTATTCCATGCTCGAGATTTGGGTGATTATACTGCAGGATGGCTTCAGCATATTCCCTGACGTCACGCACATTGTCCCACGAATCGACCCGGATTAGTAACTGCATTATCTGCCTGACGTTGTCCAGATGATGAGGAGCGAGCGACAGTGGAATGAAAACTGTCCTGGAATTGTCCTCCTGCTGTTTGCCTCCCAACACTCCTACCACTGTATAGTGATACGAATTCGCAATGACCGTCTTTCCAAGCGGATTGAGGCCCTTGAACACACCCTGATGGATTTCTGCCCCTATCACACAAATTTTGCGCATCTTCCTGACGTCATCATCGTTGATGAGGCGACCCATGGCCAGTGGAGTCGATTGTGTGGACCAGTATTCTTCATTCACTCCAGTGATTATCGTGCGTTTGCGTTCAACATCTGCGTAGTGAAGCGTAACTTTCTCTCCGGTTGATCGAACAGGAGCTACTGTCGTCACTCCGTCAAGTTTCCTCAAGGCCTGAACATCCTTGTCAAAATATTCCCCAGGATGATAGTTCTTGCGGTCTTCCCACATTGCGGACAGCACCGTTGCCTCGCCTATGAGCTCGAGGTCATCCGACACTTTTTGTTCGACCGAGTTACCAAGGCAGCGGATTATTATAAAACCGATTGTGCCTACAGCTATGGCAATCAGTACGGATTTGTAGCGACGATGGTTTCGGAGAACCATCATCCAGGATGTCATAAGAAGATCTTCTGGTTTCAACTTTACTACTCGAAACGCATCGCTACGATCGGATCAAGCCGGCTGGCGTTTTTGGCCGGAATTACTCCGGACGCCACTCCTATGAGAGCCCCGGCCGTTATTGCAGAAAACAGAGCCAGCAAATACATGCTTAACATGATCGGAGTCTGAAACACGAATCTGGACAGAATCACTACTATCCCGGTGCCTATCAGAACACCGATTAGCGCTCCAGCCAGGCATACTGTCGTTGACTCGAAAAGAAACTGTAAAACTATATTTTCACCGGTGGCCCCAACAGCCTTGCTCAACCCTATTTCAGTAGTGCGCTCACGGACCAGGGCAATCATGACATTGCCGACTCCAAAACCCGCCAACAGGATTGTCGCAGATATCGCCAGGTATATGAACAGCTTGAACAGACTGAGTATGTTCTGGATCATTTTTATCAGTTCAGGCTCATACTGGACCGTTATCTTGTAAAGTGGCCTTTTGTCTTTCAAAACACGCCTTACATTATTGTAAACGTTTTCAACCTGGTCAAGCCCTTCCGGCAACACTGTGATTCGTCGAATGTTATACATTCCGGGAAGACGGCTCCGGGCTACAGAAACAGGTATGAAGATCGCCTGTTCGAAATCCTGGTCTTCGGGGTCCTCCACAAGTCCTATCACCGACAATTCAAGTCCTTCTACCGATATGGTCTCCCCTACCGGTGACTTATCCTTACCGAATAGCTGCTTCCTGACGTCATTCCCGATCACGCAAACCATGCGCATATTCTTGACGTCTGAGTCTTCTATCACTCGTCCATCTGTTACGGGCAAATGCGCAGCCAGCTTGAAAAACGTGGGATCGACACCCACTATCTTGAGATCCGGGTAGTCCGTATTTTTATACACAGCTGTAAAATCCAGAAATGACGGCCACCACGAATAAACCGACGGTGACACCACCTCGACCCCGGGGATGGCGCGAATCGCCTCAATGTCCGATTCATTAAACTGTCGGGGATCGTCCCCATAATCTACATCAACCGGCAAGTTGATCTTTATCAGGGTAGCGTTACCCAACACGGCAAGGTTTGATCCAATCTTCCTCTCCGCTATATCCCCGGTCGTTATGACCACAATCAACGCAGCTGTGCCCAGAAATGCAGCTATCAACGGACTGCGATAGCGCCTCCGCATTCTGTACACTCGCCTGAATGACAATACTGATAAATCGGAGAATTTCATCTGGGAGTAAGGACTCACGCACTTTCTGTAGTTAAGTTTAACTCCTACAACGTTATTAACTGGTAGTCAAGTTCAGTTCCGCAACAGCGGGCGCGTTCGCGAACAATTGCGACATGAAGCCCAAAGACCTTAGTGGACGTAAGTTAGGGCTAAATCAATCGAATACAAACAGTAAAACCCATTACTCAAGACAGTGAAAACAATTCCGGACCGGTGCAATGAAGGGTCCATGTTTGCTAAAAGTATGACAGACTTTGCACCCAAATCCAGAGAGATCAGTGCTGGCCGCGGTAACTTGTAGGAAGTACCGGGGAATCAATGCGCATATCACCGGATAGGGCTCCTGGTAAAGGATTCAGGCTGACGCTACCCAGTCGAACCGGCGATAAAAAGATAGGATGCCCCCGTTAAGATCCAGTAAGAACACACTAGTTGAGCGCGTTAGTGGCACATGTGTAGTAAGTCAGGAAACAAAAATAGGTTGCGTTCTTATTTGTCTTGATGTAATTATATGGAGGATACGTAATGTAAGTGCAGACATTTATTTTTCAAAACGGTCAAAAAATGGCGCTTAATAAGTGCCATTTTATTGATACTTATAGTGATCTGGTTTCGAAGGAAATGTAATGACGAGGGTTATGCTGTAGTGTGTCCATTATACGTAATTACAGTGAACTTTAATTCTCTTGGGTATATGAGGGGGTTGGTAGAATCCCTGGCTCATGTGCCCGAAGTGACCAGGCTCATAGTGGTGGATCATTCACATGAGCTTTGTGACGACTCACTCGTTGCCGAATTCCCAATCCAGATCATACATCAGGAAAACAAAGGCTACGGGGCCGGCCTGAACCGCGGCCTCAGGGAAATACGAGATACCGATGCTCTGGTTCTTCTGTGTAATCCGGACATTCGAGTCCTGACTCCGGAACGATTTGGACATGTCGCTCAGTACATGAATTCTCACCCGAAGATCGGAGCGTTGTCCCCGAGAATTCTGATTCAGGATGGAGCTACCGTTAGTTCCTGCCGACAGTTCTACAACCTCTCCACTATCCTGGCCGTTCGTTGCAACTGGCTGGTTCGAAAAAAACCTAAATTCATAGAAGAGCACTATTACTGGAACAAAGGTTTTGACAATCCCTATGTGGGCGATTGGGCAAGTGGAGCCGCCCTCTTTTGCAGGCTCTCAGCATTCCCGGATCGTGTTTTCTTTGACGAGAGGTTCTTCCTGTATTTCGAGGATGTAGATTTCAGCGCCAGGTTATGGAAACGCGGGTGGTCTGTGGAATACTTCCCTGAATTCGTGGTCGAACACCATGAAGCTCGCAGGAGCCGTAAGAACCCGTTCTTTCTATTCAGACATGTGGCCAGTCTCATGAAATTCGTTTGGAAACACAAGGGCTTTCCGACTCGTGATTCGCTCGTGAAAAGCAGAGAGTTGGCTAATAAAAAAGCCAACGCCCTTGAAACAGCAAAAGGATGTGCTATAACATCGATTGAACGGTAGCAATACCTGACAGACTTAACAGCCGGGGGGCAATTGTTATGTTGGACATTTTTCAAAATAAAAGTGTCGATGAAACTGGAGCAAACGCCATAAGCCCTGTTAATACAAGCGGTTAGGCGGATGTGATGGGGCGAAGCCTTGGTGGCGACTCAGAACCTGCAAATCAACAGTAGTGACCGGTAATGAAATGGTAGTGGCCGGCCTCCACTCCGGTAAGTTAAATTCTTTGAGCCCCGCGCCGGTAAATTGACGGTAACCCCCGGAATTAATCATTCATTCAATCAATAACCG
>CAZIVV010000006.1:0-3357 GCA_964542775.1 uncultured Desulfomonile sp. | reverse complement strand
GTATCCGGTGAATTAATGACCGGGTTTTTCGTGTTGATACCGATGCTCATCCGGTAAAGATCCAGAAAGGCCTGATGCTTTTCCCGCTGAGCTGGCGTGCTTAAAAGTTGTGTGGCATTCTCCACCAAAGCGCCGATGCCTTTTCTCTGGGCGTATTCCAGCGCATCATCCTCCTTGACGCCGATAATCCGGGCAAAAGCCTGGACATAGCGAAGTTCATCAGTATTGTTCATCGCTATCCACCTCCAGCTCGGCCATCATCTCAACTAAGAGAAACAGATCTCCCAGTTTATCGGCATCTTCCGGTGTTGAAACATATTTTTCCGGATTCTCCCAGAGCTCCAGCAGATTATCCGTGCTCACCTCAATACCGAGAAGAGCCTTGATCCGTTCTTTGATATTCATGATTTTTCCATCCTTTCTTGGATTTTGTTGATGCGTGGTCTTTTTACCCGGCATCACTGGGTGAGAATTCCAGCCTAAAGTTGACGTACTTGCCGCCGGTATCCTCAATGATGATCCTGGCATCATAGGTCTTTTGCGTCTTGGGCGAATAAAGGTTTTTCATTAGGATGCCGCCTTCCTGAAGAAGAGCAGCAGCTATTTCGCGAGTCAGGACCTTTTTCTTGTCCTTGAAGAAACGGTTGTCCTTCCACAGAGCGAATGTACAGGTCTTGTTTTGGCAGAAAAAGCGACGTTCTCCTTCCAGCACCTGATCCCAGCAGCGCGGGCAGGGTCCGATATTTTCTGGATTCAAGGCAAGCTCGCCGGGGGTTTCAGAAGCCGCCCGATAGGTTCTGACCAGATCCTTCAGGTGCTGAGAAATCTCCATCATGAAGCTTGGGCAGTTTTTCCGTCTTCTCGTGGGTCATTACTTCAGTGACTGTGGCGGACTTTCCATGGCATTGAGCCAGGAGTTTTTGAGGCTCTGCATTGATCTTCAGCTTTTCACCGGCTGCTTCAAAGCCGGGTAGCTTCAGCACAACGGTGTAGAATGGCTCGGACGTGAAATCCTGAATGGCAGACCAGCGATCCACGATCATGGACAGCGTGGAATTGCTTTTGCTTGTCCTTGGGCACCTGTAATTTCCATGGCTCAGAAGATTTTATAGGGTTGGAAATCATTTGACTAGAAAGTAACAATTAATTTGGAGCTCTTAGCATTGGAGTAAGCACCAAATTGATAGAGTTTATCAATGCCTGAAAAAGCCATTGTTTAAGCCATTTTAGGCTCTTAAAATAAAAAAAACAGCGTGAGAGTAATCTCTGCTGCCTTTGCTGTTTTGTCTAAAATTTATTTAAACGATGCAATTTTATGCGAAATTAATGAGAGCGCAGTAGTCGGTTATGACTGCTGCGCTCCAATATATCTTTGAGTAACTATATTTCCCCATTGCAGTATTTAATTATAAACTCATTCATGCCTCCTGCAAACCATGTTCTGTTATCATATTCATGATCCCATGCAAAAATATTGTAGGAGCAAATACCTTCCTTTCTAATTTGATATCCGTAATAGTCTCCATTTCCATTACCAGCAAAAAACAATATGCAGTCCAAAGGCATGAATTCCTGAAGAGAACGAAGCCTCCTATTCGTTTCAATTATCTCATCTACAGAGAGCAAAACAAAATTATCACCATTAATTTCCTTAAGAAGTTCTAACAGATCGTCCGGGATTTCGCCTAAAGCTTTTTTTAGTTTATTAATTTCGATATCTGTTGCAGGAGGATTAATCGATATAAAATTGATAGTCTTTGAATAATCTTTTATTTTATCTATCCACATAGTATATTCCTCCGCTTTATTTGATAGGATTGGCTCCTCAATCAATCCTATCAATTAACATGTGTAAACTAATAGCTTGCCCACCAAGTAGTGATTGTGGTGTGGACCGAGGACTTTAATGGCATAAGATTTGAATAGGTATGTGTTCCACCATAGGCACGAGGTTTAATATGGTGTATTTGAACATCAGTCCAATTCAGCGGATTGCCATTATTATATGTCTGTTGGTACCAAGTTATGTAAGCATTTCTTTGGGAGGTTGTTCAATCCTTCTGCTACATCAGGCTGATGAATACAGAAAAAGCAAGTCGATTAAACAGACTGCTCTGCAATCATCAGCGCCAGCGCCGAAATAGTTTTCATAAGCATCCAACTATTTTTAGCTAACTATGTTTTCAAAGCGTTCCTCTTTTCTAACTTTGATTTTTGATAATCAGAATGTCTCTAAGATACAGCATACTTATTGTTAGTTTAAAGGACTTTTCCTTATTATTCAATATTTCCGTGACAACTTTCAAGTTTTGGGGACAATATATAGTTATGTCTTTTTAAGGGAACACAATTGATACCTATGAAATGGCTTCATCAGTCGTGAATTCCAGCCTGAAATTGATGTACTTGCCGCCGGTATCCTCCATGATGATTCGGGCATCGTAGGTCTTTTGCGTCTTGGGTGAATACAGGTTTTTCATGCGAATGCTGCCATCTTGAATAAGAGCAGCAGCCACCTCGCGAGTCAGGACCTTTTTCTTGTCTGTGAAGAAACGGTTGTCCTTCCACAGAGCGAATGTACAGGTCTTGTTCTGGCAGAAAAAGCGACGTTCCCCTTCCAACACCTGATCCCCGCAGCGTGGGCAGGAACATATGCTTTCCGGATTCAAGGACAGTTCGCCGAGGGTTTCAGAGACTGCCCGATAGGTTCTGACCAGATCCTTCAGGTGCTGAGAGATCTCCGTCATGAAGTGCTCAGGTGAGAGCTGTCCCTTTTCGATGCGCTTCAGCTTTTCCTCCCATTCCGCCGTCATCTGGGGTGATTTGATCTGCTCCGGCAGGATTGTGGCCAAAGCAACTCCCTTATGAGTAGGCTGCAGGGTCTTGAGTTTTTTGTCGCCTCGACGCTCCACCAGCTCAGTCTTGATCAGTTTTTCCAGGATGCCTGCCCGTGCGGCCGGAGTCCCCAGACCTTTTCGCTCAGCATCCTCTGGCAGATCCTCCAAGCCAGCATTTTCCATGGCAGAAAGCAGCGAATCTTCTGTAAACGGATTGGGCGGAGTGGTTTTCCCCTCATCCAGCCGGACTGAGACCAAATCAAAGCGCTGGCCCTTTTCCAGTCTGGGCAGGGGGGTCTCTGCTTTCTTTCCCGTTTTTCGAGTGGTAATCGTGCTGCGATAATACTCATCTACAGACTTCCAGCCGGATTGCAGGATGGTCTTTCCCTTGGAAGTGAAGCGTTGATCACAGCAGTCCAGGATGACCGTCGTTTCCGAATACCGATGAGCTTCTCCAGCGGCTGTGATGAGGCGGATAGCCAGTAGCTTTAAGAGCTCCTGCTCGCCCTTGGGCAGACTC
>CAZIVV010000005.1:0-6713 GCA_964542775.1 uncultured Desulfomonile sp. | reverse complement strand
TGAAGGCGGAGGCCCCTCTGATGGCTTCCATTCCTCCAGAACCTGGCCGTAAACGGGTATGGCCCATGCTAGAACCACTGACTGAAACAAAATGAAAAGCCGGTGGGGACGTCTCATGCCGACACTAGGCTCCATAAAACGGGATATATATCAAATCAATAGTGTTTCTAGCATTTAACAATAAATACTTCAAGTAAAATGTAGTTGATGCGGTTCGGATAACAGTGGCATACGAAGTTAAGATTACCGGCAGGCAATTTCAGGCAAGCCAGTATCCGTCGATAACGGGGCGAATGCTGGGATTTCATTCCAATGACGGGGTTGTGTAGACCTGATCCTTGGGGTAAAGACCGATTGTCAGAGCGTGGCGAGAACCTTTTTATAGAGGGAGAGAGAAGTTGCAGCGAACTAGTATGCGCCACGGCCTTTTACGACTTCCAGGACGGTTTTGGCGAGAATCCTGATGTCGAGGAGCAAGGAATAGTTGGCGATATAATAGCAGTCGAGGTGAGTGTTCAGATGCATGGGGAGTTCGCTACGTCCGGACACCTGCCACCATCCGGTAATTCCCGGTGGAACCTGAATCCGTTGCCACTGCCATGGTTCATACCTCTTGGTGATAAATGGCTGTTCTGGTCTGGGCCCTACGAGAGACATATCTCCCTTGAGGACGTTGAAAAGTTGCGGAAGTTCGTCGAGCGACCATCTCCTGAGGAATTTCCCGACTCTTGTTATCCTTGGGTCGTCCCTGATTTTGAAAATCTGCTCAGAAGAAACATCACTGGAAAGTTTGTTTTCCGGGGCGCACGAACCTTCCTCGAACATGCTTCTAAATTTGAACATATCGAAAAGTTTTCCGGCATATCCGATCCTCTTGGCCCGGAAGATGACGGGGCCACTGGAATCAAGCTTGATGGCTATAGAGATAAGGAGCATCAACGGCAAAGCGATTACCAGGGATACAGAGGTGACAGCCAGGTCAAAAGCCCTCTTGATTAGCCGGTCCCAGCCGATTATGACTGGTTCGAGCAAACCTACGGAAACAGTCGCGCCAATTCTCTCAATCTCCAGATTCAAATGAGGCAGCGTTGAATAATCCTGAGTCAACAATACCCTCACAGGGACAGCGATTAATTGGTTGACCAGTGGTCTGGCCTGGGCAAGCCCCATTTGATCAAGCGAAATAATTACAATATCGACATTGTGCTTTCTGACAATCTCTGGCAAATCCCCGGCAACTCCCAAAAAAGGAGCGTCGGATAACTCGAGATCCGGTTGCTCGAAATCGGAAAAACCGACCAGTTTGTATCCCGACGGCAGGCCGTTAAGCAGTACGTTTCTTATGTTGGATGAACTCTGGGCAGAGCCGAATATGACAATCCTGGCAGGCGGAGCGTTATTTTTGGCAGCCAGAAAAAATGCCCACATCAAATACCGTGAAATCGTCAAAACGCCGAAATTGGATATCGCAAAATAGATTACGAGCAGTCTTGAGGTTTCCCTGTAGGAAAAATACAAGGCGGCAACGATGAACCAGGACCATAGAGCGTAGGAAAAAACCAGTTTCTCGAACTGTTTGCCAAGCCTGGGAATTGTCCTGAAGTCGTAAGCGCCCGAAATTGAAAATACTAGCGTCAGGGAAAGAGGCGCCAGAACATACATTGAAAAATGGGGGATTACCTGTGAAGGCGCCAGTTCTTCTCCAGGCAAATAAGGCCTGAAAAACGACACGAGAATGAGCGTCATTAATGTAAGGAAGAAATCACACGTGATCAGCGCCAGTATGTGTCTGTAATACTGCTTATACATGAAGGATTGCCGTAGCTCTCTTGCGTTTCTGGGAGCGTCAGCCTTCATGTTACCTGCCATTTAAGGACAGACACTGTTTGACGCCCGTTTAGGGAAGCATGCAATTCAGTTGCGCTTCACCTCGTGAGGCTATCAAACTTTGGCCAATTAATCAACCAATTAACGCACTCATATGAAAAATGGGGTTAAGAGTTACGAGTCACCGGGGCCTGAAAGGCCCCGGCAAGTCGTAGGGGATCAGTGTCATGAGTGATAGGGTTTAAACCTTACAGTTCTTCTTCAACCAGATCCACAAGGTTTACCTGACTGAGAATTTGAGCAACATTGGGGACTACATCAAGTTTGAATCTGAGATCCTGTGAGATTCTGTTTTCCTCCCCGCCGTCCCATACTTTAACCTCGAACCAGGTATCTATCTGATTGGTCGGGTTAGGTATGAAAGTCAGGTTAGCAACGGCGGCGTTGATCTCATCTCTACTCTTGTTCTCGATTACCAGGATGCCCGAGGCGTCACTATTGACCGTAGCAGTCTCTTCACCAGACTGGTATTCGGATGTGAAACTACCCGCTGAAGGATCCAGGACAGCAATCCTCACGGTGAGGGTTTCTCCCGTATCCGGATCAGAGAAAGCCAGCTTGTGAGTTTCACCGCTGATTACGGATTCGATCTTAACTTCCTGAGCTCCTTCGAAGTAAGTTATGATCTGGGCCGGATGGTCAGCGAAGAGCGGATTGTCATTCCTGGCCTCAACTATGAGGGCAATGTCAGCTTCCGCCAGCGAAGAATCACCCTGGGTAATGTTCAGATTGAGGTTTGAATCTATGTCGTTGTCCGTAGCCGGCACAAATACCACTTCTTTCAGGATCTGGTTAATCTCGGATACTGTGCCTGTCTGGGTCCAGACTCCGGTTTGGGCGTCATAGATGTCGTCCTGCGGGTATATACCCAGAGTCCTGTCGTAGCCAAGCGATGTCAGATAACCTGTATCCGTGTCGTCGAGGGTGTATGTCACGGTAACAGGATCGTCCGAACCCGTATCTGTCAGTCTGACGGCCGGCAGCTGGACATAGGCCCAATCCTCTACATAGTTACCCTCAAACGTCTGCTGGTCAAGGTTCACCCATGCTGGGTCAAGCGGATCTCCATTCCAGACCTGCACCGGCGCCTGTTCCACAACCACTTCACCAGCGCCTCCACCATCGCCACTACCGCCTGCGCCGACTCCAGTGTCCTCAGCCGCTGGTATCACATCTAGCTTGAACCTGAGATCCTGAGAGATCCTGTTATCTTCTCCACCATCCCAAACCTTGACTTCAAACCAGGTTTCCGTCTGGTTATCTTCGGTCGGAATGAACTTCAGGTTTGCGACAGCGAGGTTGACATTTTCAAGGCTGGCGTTCTCGATCCTGAGTAGACCATCCACGCTTTCAATCGTCACCGGTTCATCACTTCCTTCAGGAGTGAATGTGGTGGTGAAGCTTCCGGTAGCTGTGTTCAGCAGTTGTACCGTGACTGTGAGTGTCTCGCCAGTGTCCGGATCTGAGAAAGCCAACCTGTGAAGCTCACCGTCAATGACTGACTCGATGTTAACCTCATCAGCGCCTTGCTCATAGGTGATGACCTGCGCAGGTCGATCAGCAAATAGCGGATTATCGTTCCTGGCTTCTACCTTCAGGGCCAGCACTGTCTCAACCGGGTCAGAGTCTCCGTCCGTTATACTCACACGGATGTTGGAATTCACATCGTTGTCCTGTCCCGGAACAAACACAACCTTCTTGATCATGGCGTTTACTTCGGAAACAGTTCCGGTGAACTGCCACACGCCGGTTTCACCATCGTAAATGCTGTCGACAGGATAAATGCCTGTGGTCCTGTCATAAGCTGACGAGGTTATGTAACCTGTTGAGGTGTCATCAAGAGCAAATATCACTGTTATCGGGTCCGTAGTCGTGCTATTGGCAACCCTTATCAATGGGAGCTGTACCCGGGCCCAGTCTTCAACGTAGCCAACATCCATAGGAACCTGCTGGTTAACGCTGATCCAGTTCGGTTTCGGCAGATCCCTTGCCCATGTCTGGACCGAGAAAGGAGCGTCATTCACGTCAGTTATCGTGACAGTGAATACTTCCTCGATCACTCCACCATCACCATCATCACTGCGCACCGTCAGAGTGTAGACCGATTTCAACTCGTAATTGAATTCAGCCGTGGTTATAAGCTGTCCATTTCCGTCAATGCTGAATGGCAGATTCGTCGTCTGTCCATCAACAGCCAGCAGGGTATAGGTGAACGTATCACCAATATCCGGATCCACCGTGGAGAATTGACCAACCACAGTTCCAAACGGAGCGGTCTCAGGTATGGTAGTTCCGTTGAGCACAATGTCAGTAGGCGCTGAATTGTCCGGAATTACCGTTACGCTAACCTCCGCTGGATCACTCTGACCACCATCTACCGTTGTGAGGGCAAGTGATTCAATGGCGAATGTGGTCGGTACGCCATCGGAGCCGTTGCTCCACGCCCTGAACCCGATAGATCCTTCAGAGAAGCTGCTGTCGTAGAAGTCCAGAACCTTTATTCCGTCAACACTGATAACATGATGAGACCCGTTCACGGAAATGGTGAACTGATGCTCACCGTTAGGATCAAAGCCTTCAAAGAATTTAACCCCTGCAATTACCGTTTCCTGGTTATGTCCACTGTCACCAAGTGTTTTTACAACGAACCTGTTACCGAGGCCCGGATCTATCTGGAAGATGTAGCCGGCCGGCCTGTCGCTAATCTCTTCTGTGGTCCTGTAGTAAATCCCGGCTCCATCACTGGTTGAGCCATTAATTGTGCCTGTTACGTTCAGGGTGAAATCGCTCACATCACTGGGGCCAACCAATACAAGCGATCCCGGCCATGAGCCATTATTGGCTGTCAGGACCAGCAACGCGTCGGGATTATCGTCTGTTGGGCCCACAACAAAGGTTCCTGAGCCGTAAAGCTTGTTGGGATTGGACAGATCAACGACAACTACCTCACTAGCGCCTGAACCATCATCAGCCACGTAGGTGAAGCTGAAGTCCCTATCCAGTCCATCAAAGGAATTCTCGTTGGCGTCAGGCCTGAACCAGACCTCGTTGGAGTTCAAACTCGTGCCAACTGTCAGGGCGTTTGTGCCTGATAGAGCATCTGAGGCCGAAGCATAAAGCTTGCCGTCCTCAGGTAGGGATGTGATGAAGTAAGTCAGGACGTCCTGGTCTTCATCGGATCCGTCCAGGGTTACTTTCACCAGACCATTTTCGATGACTTCAGCCGATACCGGTTGAACTACCGGCAGATCGTTGACATCCGATATGTTGATGTAGAAAGTCTCAGTGATTATTTCGTCGCCGTCAGATATCTGAACCAGTATGGTGTAAAACGGCTTGTCCTCGTAATTGAATTCTACCGTTGTCCTCAGCTCATTGCCGACAATCTCAAATGGCAGATTTTCAGTCGACCCATCTACACTTATCAGGGTGTACGTAAGGACGTCACCATCCTGATCATCCGCCGAAAAAGTTCCCACCGGAATGCCAGCGTCAGCGTTTTCCTCAACAGAGTCACCTGCCAGCTTGGGATCAGCCGGAGCGTCATTCGCGTCGGAAACACTGATCGTGAAGACCTGATCAACAAATGCGCCTTCCTCATCAATGGCTCGAATCGTTACGTCGTAGGAAGAATCCGTCTCGTAATCGAAATTGGCGTTTGTCAAAAGCTGGCCGTCTTCAGTGATGCTGAAAGGAAGATCATCTGTCTGACCATCGACATCAAGCAGCACGTAACTGACTACTGCCCCGGCATCCGGATCTGTAGACGACAGGGTTCCAATCACAGTTCCCTGAGGAGAGTTTTCCGCAACTGAGTCACCTGTCAAAGTCAGACCCTCAGGAGCCTCATTGACGTCCAGTACAGATACGGTGAAGACTTTTTCGATCACACCACCGTTGCCGTCATCCGCCCTGGCAGTTACCTGGTATGACTGCCTGGCTTCGTAATTGAAGTTGGCGTTGGTTATAAGCTGATTGTCCACTATGACAAAGGGTAAATCCTCAGTCTGGTCATCAACGGCAACCAGAGTGTAACTGATCGTATCTCCGGTATCCGGATCTGTAGCTGACAGTGTCCCTACAAGAGTTCCAATTTCAATGTTTTCGTAAACCGAGTCTCCAGAGAGAGTCAAATCCGTTGGCGGATTATTGACCGGCTCGATGATGCCTCCCGTAATAATGAATTCGCCTACATTTTGCCATTCAGCTTTGTTGTTATTTGTATTTAAGCTCCAAACCTCTATGGTTGCTTTACCGTCGAAGTTCTTGTTTGGGGTGAACCATAATGTTTCGTCATCATTTACAGAATTGCCGTCTACAAGATCCCAGACACCTCTTTCAGGGTCGTAAACTCCATAATCTGCGTCCGAATCGATTGTTCCCTCATTAGGGTCGGTGAGTACAAGCCTGACGTCGAATTTTTCACCGGTAGCAGGGAACGTGATTATGTCCTTGTTAAGCACGAAATGAATTCCATCGTCATCAGTCTGGGATTCTGTTATGGGAACCGTTTTATAAGCGTCCAGGACCCCTTCAAACGCCAGGATTTTGTTGGCGTCAAAGTAGGTTGGGACGACAGAAACATCATCAGTTTCCAGGTCCCAGTTACCACCGTAGGTTTCGTTTCCTGTGTCGTCTATGGAAGCTGCCACGTTACGGCCTGTAATATCTTCCAGTTCGGCGACGAGGGCGAGACCTTCATCGGTTGAGGCTACGTCGCAAGCCATGATGTCTATACGGCCATCTTCGCTGACGAATTGACCCACGGCCGTCCAGAATTCCTTTAGGGACAGATCGGACGACATTGTTGAGAGACTGATTGAAAG
>CAZIVV010000004.1:0-16780 GCA_964542775.1 uncultured Desulfomonile sp. | reverse complement strand
TGAGAGGAAACAGAACCTGATTGAATAGACATGTAACAGCCCCCTTTCCTTAAACGATGTAGAAGCAATTGGGCTTGTTGTCCCAATGCGGCAATAGTGTCTGGACATTGTTCTTTGTAACTAACTCGCTCACCAGGCTGTCGCTGTCTTTTGAATCCCCAAAATAGGTCGCTCGACCGATGCACGTGGTCACACAGGCCGGAAGGAGGCCCTTTTCCAGACGATGGAGACAAAAATGACACTTTCTTGCATTCCCAACAGGCGATCCATGATTTTTACGATCCCAGGACTTCCCATATTCATTGCTGGGCAACCCCTCCCATGGCGCAGGCGCCCCATAGACAGGCGCACCTTTGAGGTCTTTGGAGCCCAATGCTTCCCCTTCAGTGTAATGGCGGCCAAAGTCGCTCGTCCTGGCGGAATAAGGGCAGGCGTTGAGGCAATACCTGCACCCTATGCACTTGTCGTAATCCACCACAACAATGCCGTCAGGCCTTTTCCATGTCGCGTTTACCGGACAGACAGGAACGCATGATGGTTTCTCACACTGCATGCAGGGACGTGGCAGAAAATGAAGCGCAACATTCGGATATTCCCCCACTTCTTTTTGAATAACCGGCCGGTAAACAACTCCTGGGGGCAACTTGTTTTCCGCCACGCAGCCAATTGTGCATGCCTGACAGCCGACACATTTTCTCGTGTCAATGACCATTATCCACTTGCGTTTTTCCACTGGTTTGGACATGGCCTTCTCGAGTTCTCGCTGCATACGAACGTGGTCGTCTTCGTTGACCTGGGGTTTCAGATTGGTCACTGCCTTCAGGCTTCTGACTGTCTTATCGCCAACAGCGTCGTCGGCTCTGCCTCCTGTCCTGGAACCGACTATGGCCACTCCCGCAACGGCAGCCCCGGCCCCCACCAGTCCACCGGCAGTTATGAACTCCCTCCGGTCCATGATTTCGCTAACCTTCTTCATTACCAACTCCTTGGTTACAATTGACTATTGATGCGTAACTCTGCTCTCACACGCCTTATCCCAAGACAGTTCCTAATCCTGAATGGTTTGAAAAGTGTCCCCTGAAATTTTTAAACTGTTGATCCAATATGTAAGTTCTTGTTCAAACGGAGGCTTGACCAAGGCCGTAAAAAGCCCACTCTGGACAGCTTCTTTTAAATATGGGTGATAATTGTGGGCTGATATTCCAATCAATTTAGAGCTAACCAGAAGAAGGCTCATACCTTTAAGAGTTTGTTGATCCACATTGATGCTGTCTAAATCCAGCAACAGAAGTGAATGCTGCTCGGGCACAGCCCAATCCATCGCAGACCTGATATCCGGAAACGTCATGACACTGAAATCTGTCCGGGAAACTATTCCTTCCACAATGGCTCTCCTGTTGTGGTCCGAACTGATCAAGATTATGTTCATCTCCATCACAGGCCTCGCTCTTCAGGTAACCTCACTCTTACAATCAGCGTGCCATTTCTGAATTGCCCCTTGAAAGGGCACGGGCAAAGGTTGAGCATCTGTTAAAGTGACGCTGTCAGTGTATCAATACGATACACTACGGCTCTAATCGTAAAGAGACATTATAATATTAGATAGTTATAAGTGTACAGAAAACGCGCATGATCTTTGTCAATGTGTGTGTCACTGAACTTGAGCGGGGTGACATGGGGGTTGGTGGAGGTATCAAAAACGGTGTATTACAACGCGGGTTTCTATTTACTGTATGGTGGTTTTGTCCAAACCATATCTTCGAAGTTTTGAATAAAGGGTGCTTCTTCCGATGCCAAGTTCTTCAGCCGTTTTTTTCTTGTTCCCCGAATTTCTGAGCAAAGCCCGTTCCAATAGGTTACGCTCATTTTCAGACAGGTTAGGTAACGGACGGTTGATAAACAGATTCTCCCTTGATCGCACGGAACTTGGCAAATCTCCCGGCTCAAGGGCCTCCCCCTTGCAGCGAACAACTGCGTGTTCGATGGTATTTTCGAGTTCACGGACATTTCCCGGCCATGAATGGTCTGTCAACATCCTCATTGTTTCAGGTAATATCTCTGACACAATCTTCCCCTGCTCCACGCTGAACTTTTTCAGAAAGTGAAGCGCTAACAAAGGAATGTCGTTCCTTCTCTCCCTGAGAGTCGGCAAGTCTATCGGTATGACGTTCAATCTATAAAAGAGGTCTTCCCTGAATCTCCCTTTTTGAACTTCGTCCAGCAGATTCTTGTTGGTAGCGGCCAGAATCCTGACATTAACGGATATTGAGCGATCAGCGCCAACTCTTTCGAAACGTTGAGTCTGAAGCACCCTGAGCAACTTGACCTGAGCCTGTGGGGATATTTCTCCTATTTCATCCAGAAAGACTGTTCCCCCGTCAGCCTGTTCAAATCTTCCCGGTTTCTGACGGATGGCGCCGGTGAATGCGCCTTTTTCATGGCCGAACAATTCACTTTCGAGCAGGGTTTCGGGATATGCAGAGCAGTTTATAACAACAAAAGGATTGTCTCTTCTGTGGCTCTTGTCGTGAATAGCTTTTGCCACAAGCTCCTTGCCGGAGCCGCTTTCTCCCTGAATCAACACAGTGGCGTCTGTAGGAGCAATATCTTCAATCAGCCTGAACAACATACGCATTTTGGAATCTTTGCCTATGATGCCGCTGAACTCGGAGCCCGCTTCAAGTTTTTGATGCAAATTTATCAAGGTTTCTTCATGGTCCACGCACCTCTTGATAACGCTTCCAGCGTGTTCCAGTATCAGATTGATCATGACCATGTCTTCCTGATCACATTTGCACGATTGTGAGCACGCTATGACGAGCAGTCCGTAGGAATTACCCAAAGCTCTGATTGGAACCATTATTTGCCTGTAGGCGGTTTTGAATGAATCAGGAACAAGCGGTCCTCCGAGTAGGGGTTTCTGTTTTTCCTGATATGTGTTCAAGCGGTCTATCATTCCAGAGAGTTCATCCACCAGCCTGGCATCGCGGTTCAAGTGGAATCCTGTCTCCGTGATTGTAAACAGATAGTCCCTGGAGTCGTTTAAGAACAGGATGGCCAATTCGTCGTTTTGAACTATTTGTTTGAGTCGATGAATGAGGGTATGTCCCAAATCTTCAAGACTGGGAGATGCGCCAAGTTCACGAACTATTTCGCAAAAGGATCGGGTCTGGACATGCAATCTTTCCAGCTCAAGTTTTTGTGACTGGAGAGTCTGGTTATTTTGACTTAGTTTTCTGGCCATACTCTCAAAAGAAGAAGCCAGAACCGCCACTTCATCCTGACCGCTCACATCAACTTTTACATCCCATTCGCTCTTCTTTAATGATTCCGATGCCTTTACCAATTGACCCAATGGCAGTGTGATACGTTTAACGAACACCTGCGTCCCGATCAGAGCGCAAATTAATATTCCGGCGGTGATGGAAATCATTTTCCAGCGTAACGCGCTGACTTGCTGCTCAAGATGAGCCTCAGAAAAACCCAGTCGCAGGACACCCGCTTTCCCGCCAAAAATTGGCCAGGCAATGTCGATAATCTTCTGGCCACCGTTAGAGACTATTTTTTTGCCAGAGCCATGTTCCGAAGATTCCGTGTTATTGGCGTCCAGGAGTTGCTCGGGAAACCCGCCACGGAATGTATGGGATATGACCTGCCCATCCCTAATAATGAAAAGGTATGCAATTGATTTGTTACTCTTTATTTGATGGTCAAGAGATTTCTGGAGCGACACCAGGTCATTAATCAGGATTTTATCGGTGGATTCCAGGGCCAGGGCATGCGCCATGTTCTCCGCCTGGGACATTGCGGATTCTATCAAACTGTAGCTGTATTGATCCGAAACGAGAAAGGACAGTAGCAATCCGCTGGTTATTACCAGAGCGCTTACAGCAAGAAGCAGTTTGGTCTTGAGACTTCTAAATCCCATTTTAAAGCCCTAGCCGGATGGTTTGCTTCCGATTATCCTCCGGATTGAGTCATACCATGAATCATGAGCATCTACGAAGCGGTCTATCATCAGTTTTTCCAGAATTGACGATCCTTGAGGATCAGAGTCCATTTCAAGTAATGCCTGTTTGATTGAAGCCCTGCTCTCCTTATCCAGTCCTGACGAAACGACCACCGGTGGAATCCCGTAATCTTCGGACTTGGCGATGATCCTTGTGGCAGATGTTATCTCCGGTTTTATCTTGTTGAAATAGTCCCATATCAATCCGTCCACGGATGCGCCGTGGACAAGTCCTTTAGAAACCGCCAGGATCGAATTATCGTGGCTGTGCGTGTAGATGACAGAGCCAAAAAATGTCTCCGGGGTTTCACCGATTTCATTGAGCATGTACGTCGGTGAGAGCCTCCCCGTGTTGGAGTCCGGATCAGTGAACGCAAAAGTCTTTCCTCTGAGATCCTCAATGGTCTTTTCCGCGCCTGAACTGTTCACTATGAGGTAAGAATTGTAAAAATGAGAACCATTGATTTCAGGGGCTACCAGAAGTTCCAGACCATGCTTTTCCTTACCCGTCACGTAAGGCCCCGAACATATGAACGCCAGATCAACATCTCCCTGTGCGAGCATCTCGTTGATCTCCTGGTAAGTCTTCCGTTGAACAATTTCCAGGTTCCTGCCGATTTTGCCGCTCAGATAACTCACCAAATGCTGATAGGCGTACAAGGTTTCCTTTGGCGAAACCATGGCGCCTATCGCTATTCGTATAGCCGCTTTCGATGACTCCCCAGAGACCGGCTTTTCCACAGAAATCCGTCTGGAGAAATCAACTGTCGTGCGTTCGTCAACTTGCGAACAGGCGACCACAACCGTCATAGAAACAATAAAGCAAAGCCGGATAAAATCCTTCATGTTCCTGCGCCACTAAATTGGCCGGTGTCCCTCGGGATGACCGGCGCGTCAATGGACTCATTTGTTGAACCGGGGACAACTCCACGCCAGTATTTCTTTTTTTACCATAACTATCAAGTTTTATGCTTATCAAGGACTATTATGAATTTTGGAATTGCTTCAAGCCCCATCATGAATGTGGAGACATTATTTTTGAGTATTCTGGATTAATAGTTTGACGTTTGGTATAGTTTGAATCATATTAAGAAGTTAAAATTTTGAGCTACCTAATGAGTGTCCCTGACAGCCTCTAAATTGCCTAATGGGCGCTTATCGCTCGTCAGATTCTAAGGAGAACAAACAGAATGGGTATTGATTACGATAGTTCTGATCACAACATGCGGCTCTATCAGGAGACTTATGATGAATTCAGGCTGGATTGCCCCGAATCTTACAATTTCGGATACGATGTCATAGACAGGTTCGCTGAGGACGCTGAACTGGAAATGATGCGTTGGGCCGGTGACGATGCGGCGGATAGGCGACTCACTTACGCTCACTTCAGGGATCGCTCGAATCAGGTGGTGAACGCTCTAAAATCAATCGGTTTAAAAAAGAATGATCATGTAATGATAGTTATGTCCCGTATCCCCCAGTGGTGGGAGAGCATGATAGGGATGATAAAGGCCGGAATCATTGCGGCGCCCGGCACGACCCAGCTTACTGAAAAGGACATCAAGTATCGCCTTGAAGCCAGTCACATCAAGTGCGTCATAACAGACACCGACAATGCGCACAAATTCGACAATGCCAGAAAAGATTTTCATGATCTCAAAAACCTGATAGTAGTGGGGGGCGATCGTGAAGGCTGGCATAATTACGAAACGCTTGTCTCGGGTCATGAGAAAGTGGTTTCTTCGGCTGACAGAGCATTCACCCATCGCGATGACCCCATGCTGCTGTATTTCACCAGTGGCACGACAGGTCAGCCCAAGATGGCGCTGCACATGCACGGCTACGCTCATGCCCACATAGTGACCGGCAAATTCTGGCTCGATTTACGCAAAGGGGATCTGCACTGGAATTTATCCGACACCGGATGGGGAAAGGCAGCGTGGAGCAGCCTGTTCGGACCATTGGGGACCGGGGCTACGCTATACGTCCATAACACTAAAGGAAAATATAGCGCAAATCTCACCCTCAACCTGCTGTCGAAGAACAAAATAACAAGCTTTTGCGCTCCTCCGACCGCCTACAGGCTTCTGATAGTGGAAGATCTGGCAAAATATGATCTCTCGTCACTCAGAAGTTGTGTTGGGGCAGGCGAACCGTTGAATCCCGAAGTAATAGAGACATGGAGAAAGCAGACTGGAATTACCATCCGTGACGGATACGGACAAACAGAGACAGTTCTTATAGTGGGGAACTTCCCTGTGAACGACGCTCCGGTCAAGCCCGGGTCAATGGGAAAATGCGCACCGGGTTTCGTTGTGGAAGTGGTTGACGAGCTAGGCGCCCCCATGGCCCCTGATCAGGAGGGCGACATTGCCGTCCTTGTAAAGCCTGATCGCCCATTGGGCTTGTTCAAGGAATACTGGGGCAATCCTCGAGCAACAAACGCAACTTACCGTGGAGACTGGTACATAACCGGAGATCGGGCCATCCGTGATAAGGACGGTTATTTCTGGTTTGTGGGACGCGCTGACGACGTGATTATCAGTTCAGGTTACCGTATTGGTCCGTTCGAAGTGGAAAGCGCTTTGATAGAACATCCGGCTGTTCTTGAATCGGCTGTCATTGCGAGGCCTGATACGGTTCGCGGCGAAATAGTGAAGGCTTTTGTCGTGTTACGTCCCGAATACCAGCCATCTGAGGAGTTGGCCAAAGAGTTGCAAGATTTTGTAAAGAACCTTACCGCTCCTTACAAATATCCCCGGGAGATAGAATTCACATCTGAACTGCCCAAGACAATCAGTGGTAAAATCAGACGGATCGAATTGCGCCAAAAACACTGATGCCAAAAACAAATCGGCCCCTGCCAACACTGGCAGGAGCCGATGAAACATGTCCATATAATTTTTCCCCTGCTAGTTGACGAGCAGCCTCCGTGTCTGTTGAATAAAGTCCGCCATCCTGCAAGGCTTGCGTATGAAGTCCTTAACGTAAGGCGTTATATCTTTGCAAAAACTGTCTGCAGGATCCAGCACACTCACTACCATGACTTTGACCTGAGGGTTGAGTTCCAGTAGTTTCATCAAGCAGTCTTTTCCGGACATACGAGGCATCAGAAGATCCAGAACAACCATGGAAATGTCATTTTTCTGAGCGCCAAAAATCTCAACCGCCTTTTCGCCACTATCAGCGACGATAGGCTCATAGCCGGCAATTTGAAGAAAACTCTCCAGCAACTGTCCAAAAAAAGGGTTGTCCTCAACGACAAGTATCCTGACCTTTTTGCCGTCTGAAACCCCGACCTGAATTCCCTCGGGCAAACCATGAATATCCAATTGATGGATTGTCGTGCCTGACGAATAACGCTCACCGACTAAAACGCAACCTCTTTGATGGCATGGATTTAATCTCAGGCAGTTTCCTGAATATTCCGCGTTCATTATCGGGGCCACATGCGCTTTCGGATTCTTTGCGTAACCTTTAGCGCCAAATCTGCAGTTGCTGCCTGTTGTATGCATGACTATTCTCCAAGAAACGGTCATGAATGAGCTTACTACTAATCCTACACATTATTCTTACTAATTGTAAACAGAAAAGTTTGATAAAAGTTTGATAAAATTAAGGCTTCGTGAATATTGCTATAAACATCAGAATCTCGACCGGCTACTGAGCGCAGGCTCCGGCGACTGGAACGGTTTTCGTTCAACCCCCCATATCGGTGGACAGCCGGCGCAGGGTCTGACTTCCTGGTTTACTGAAAACCCATGCCTGGCATAAAAATCCAGGCTCTTCGGGTTGGAGCATTCCAGGTACACCGGAACCCGTTGTTCGTCAGCTTTTAGTAAAATCCCGTTCAGCAATCTTCCACCGTAGTTTTTTCCCTGATGCTCCGGATCAACGCCGATGACAACGATATACCAATGAGGCTCTTTTGGTCGTATTTTTTCAGCGTCACAATAAATACTCCATAATTTCCCTAGTAACCCGAAGCCATCAGTAATCAACAGTCCGGCAGCCGTTCTGATGAGCATGGGCGCCGCCGACAGGAAATGAAGGAAGGACGGCGGGTATTCTCCGGGAGCGAAAGCGCCCAGGACTGCAGCGCATGAACCATCTGGAGCATCCAGGGTAAAGACCTGGGACGCCCCCTCAAGAAACAGTTTCAGCACAGGGCCGATCTTTCGGGAGCGTTCTTCTTCATCCGACCAGAAGAATTCGAACAGGGGATCATGAAAGAAAGCGTCTGCCAGTATTTTTAAGCGCACGTCTTTCATGTGAACCGTGAATAGTCTGGTATTGGAGTAATCCTTCAATTGCTTGCGCTCCGGCATGATCATCAGGACTGAAAGAGGATTTCCACGATGAGCGATCCCATGAGTGGAATCGACTTGAATATCAGAATCCTCTTTCCATCATTCCCTCGGTTGATTTTTTCGTCCCGCTCCATATCCCGTCATAGGGGTCATTGTTCTCTGGATCAATGGAAAGAGAGAATGCGTCCGGCTCTCCATTTTCGAAAAATATTTCGACTATCGGCTCAAACTTGACGCTCAGGAAACGAGCATTTTTTTCGAGTGTGAGTTGTGAACCCGGGGGGACGTAGAGCCCTGCGGTTATATGCCCACAGAATCCAGGATCGGCGTCTGTTACGCGAATTATTGATCCATTGCGGAATACCGTTGTGCGCTCCTTGATGACCCCTATGAGCCAGGGCGGC
This sequence comes from uncultured Desulfomonile sp., assembly GCA_964542775.1. GTDB lineage: Bacteria > Desulfobacterota > Desulfomonilia > Desulfomonilales > Desulfomonilaceae > CAITZA01. Next base: position 8,057 of record CAZIVV010000004.1, on the reverse strand, counting down.
ATGTTTAGCTGTTCTACCGTTTGTAGCAAATAGTAGCCTGTTGACAGCATCCAACCCTGCCCCACCCGTGGCATGGATGGGCTTATCGGAAGATGGTCTGGCCTGATTTCAACAGTCGGAGGAGTCTTCCTCAGGTTGACTCCCATGAAGGAGCTAAAGGTATCGGTTGACCTTGCCAAAGTGAAAACGGCGTTCAGGGTCAAATCCACTTTTGATCCCTCGAAAGGCTGATTTCTTCGCTCCTCCGACAGTGGACTGATAAATGTTGGATCTATTTCAAGGAGTTGCCTGATTGTTGAGGCTGAAATTTTCAACTCGCTGAACCTCCAAATAAATCGACCGCTTTTTAAAAATCGGGTCGAAGGGTATGCCAATTTTATTGTCGCTAAGTTTTACACTTTTCAATTGTGTATTGGAACAGTGTTGTCGTCAAAAAAACGCGGGCGTTTAATTTGGCCCACTTTTGGCTGGTACAGACACGCCAGCTGATCAAAACTTTCTGATAGATTTGAAGAGTCGATTGCGCCGTAATGAGTGGGCTCCGGAGATCTGGTCGATGAGTTGATGGCCTACCCTAATCAATGCCGTTAAGATAAAATAGCGGACGCTAATGCCAAAAGAAAGCGGAAAACCTCTATTGCTTGCCTCTTCGCTCTTCCAGACGGGCCAGCACCCGTTCCGCATATTCCGGATACAATTCTCTCATACAATCCGGACAAATGCTGTGGCTAAAATCAACATCAGCGTGTTCGCCGATATAATCCTCGATCTGTTGCCAGTATCCCGAGTCATCACGAATCTTTTTGCAAGAGGAACAGATCGGCAGCAAACTGTTAAGCCTTTTGACCTGTGCCATGGCAGTCTCGAGTTCAACAGCCCTATTCTCCAGTTCGACCTGGGTTCGTCTGAGAAGGACATGAGTCTTCACCCTGGAAAGAACCTCAGCCGGAGAAAACGGTTTTGTAACATAATCCACGCCTCCCACCTCAAAACCTTTGACCTTCTGCTTTTCATCACCGAATGCGCTGATGAAAATCACCGGTATGTGAGAAGTTGTGGCTTCAGCTTTCAATCGAGTGCAAACTTCGAAACCATCCATACCGGGCATTCTGATGTCGAGCAGAATCAGTTCCGGAGCCTTGGCGCTGATACTCCTGAGGGCCAGTTGACCCTCATTCGCCGTTCGAACCACAAATCCCTCTTTTGACAACAACTCCATCAACAATTCCACGTTTTCGATGATGTCGTCAACTATCATTATCTCAATTCCGAAGAATGAAACATCATTGATTTTTTTCATGCCAATCTTCCCTCCAGAGAATTGTCCAACATTTTCAGTAATTCCCCGAACTGTAATTCTTTTACCATTAAGGTCAGACGATCTCCCAGTGCTGAGTTGACCCCTTTAATCTCTGTTGTCACTTCCAGACACAAGCTTCTGTCCAACAACTCCGCCGCCTGAAGTAAACGCTTGAGTAACGACAACGGGAGATCATTCAGTTCATCCTGGTTTATTTCAACTTTTTGATGTCGCTCAACACCATTTTCCCGATCGCGCGAGGTATAAATGAAATGTATGTTTAGATTTCGGGTCAATGATTCAAAGATGTCTTCGTGTCTGAACGGCTTTTCAATCACTTCGTCGAAGCCGGCCGCCAGTATTTCCTGCTTTTCACGATCCATCGCATGAGCTGTCAGGCCAATTATTCTGACATCCTTTCCGGCAGCCAGAGCCCTGATACGGCGAGTAGCCTCGATCCCATCCATCACGGGCATCTGGACATCCATGAATATAAGTTCAGGAGTGAATTCAGTGAACTGCGATAAAGCCTCCTTACCGTTGCCGGCTTCTCTCACTTCAAGCTCCACGTACTGAAGTATTTTTTTAAGTAGCAGTCGGTTTTCGGGCCGATCTTCTACAATCATGAGACGATGTGAACGTCCATCTTCGATCCTGACGACTGTCGCTGAAACCTGTTCCTCGGGTTCAGGAACTTCGGAGGCCAATGTTACCGGAATCTCCACATGAAAGATTGAACCGTTCCCGGTCTGCCGAACCCCTGCATGTCCTCCCATCAGTTCTGCGTTTTTTCTACTTATGGGCAGCCCCAGGCCGGTTCCGGCTTCAGTTGGGGACTGTTGTCCAACCTGGACAAAAAAATCAAATATCCTATCCTGGTCTTCCTGATTTATTCCAGGGCCTGTATCTTCAACCTCTAAAATTACCCACACAGGTTCGGGCTTGCCTTGACTGGATGCTAGCGAGCCGCGCAGCGTCACCCCCCCATTTGTGGTGAATTTGATGGCGTTCCCCACAAAATTAAGGAGAATCTGGCGCAATTTACCCACATCCACAGTGACGAGTCGGGGAAAATCACTGGAATATTCAACTCTAAAAAAAAGATTCTTCTCTTTTGCCTTGACCGACATCAACGACTGGATCTCATCCAGCAGGAGGATTAAGTCGGCAGCCTGCAGTTCCAGTGCAACACCACCCGACTCAATTTTTGAAATGTCCAGAATATTGTTTATCAGGTTAAGGAGGTGCTTACCACTCCTGGTAATTATGTCCAAACTGTGACGTTGTTCGTTTGTGACTCCCTTGGAGTTTTGTAGCAACTGCGAGAACCCCAGTACGGCATGGAGCGGTGTACGCAATTCATGGCTCATGTTGGCCAGAAACAGACTTTTCGCTCGGCTGGCTTCTTCAGCCTGAAGGGTCTTTTTTTTCAGGGCTTCATTTGAGTGCAAAAGAGCCAGACGACTCTCTTCGAGGCTCACCTCCCGTTGGCTTACTGCCTGAGCCATTAACTGGAACTGTGCCTGGATGCCGTCTAATTCTTCAAAACCTGATCCAGATTTGGATGATTGAACCGACAAATTACCTTTTTCTATCTGCTTGAGATTGTAGGTGAGTCTGGAAATAGGTTGAAGAACAAAACGTTTGAGGTAAAACCCCTTTATGATTACCAGCATGGCAAGACCTATTGCAGCGACTAGTCCAAACACGACCAGATGACGTCTCATGGAGTCGATAAAATCACCAGGAATTAGAGCTACTACCCTGGAACCCACTATTTTCTCGTCTGAAATCATTGGTATCCAACGATAGCCCCCCGCTGTTATTGCCGTATCTCCAGGAGAAGACATTCCCAATTGTTTCACATCGAGCGAATAAATTTTCAGATCTGGAGCACCTGAAACAATCACCGCCCCATGATCTGAAACCAGCATCAATGGTATTCCGGAAACTTCTGAAAACTGTCTCAGAAACTGCTCTATGTATGACAGATCAACTCGTCCCAGATAGATATCCTCCTTGTCATGCAGAGCATAATAAATGCTGAGTCGTTCATCCTCAAATCCGACAAATATTGGAGAAAATTCACATTGCGCCCCAGAATTTATGATATAGTTCCGAAGTTCTCCACCGGAAAATCCGAAACCAGGGAATACCATGGAACCTTTCTTTGATTTGTATACCCGTTTGACTCGAAGCTCGGAATTAAGTTTGTAAACATCTGAAAAACCGGAAAGTACATTGAGTAAGCTTTTGGTCCTCTCCGCTTCAGGTACTTGCGCAAATGCCTCAAAATCATGCCGTGCCACGTCCAGCTCTCTTTGAACTATCAGATGAGCCTTTTGGACCTCCGAACGACGAAGGTGGCTGTAGCTCGAGTCTACGTTTCTAAGAGAAAGCACCGCAGCTATGGCCAGAAAAACCAGAATCAGCGCCAGAGCTGACAACTCCAGAAAAAAGAAAAAACTACGGAAGCTTTTGGCAAAAAACCAGTTCAATTCTTCTGACCTTCCGTTGTTACAATGGCGTTCATATCAAGGACCATGTCGCCAAAACGGTCAAAACTAACACTGCCCAGAGTGGTTTGATGAGTTCCGACCGTGAGTAGGTAATTTTTCACTGCTTCAGGTGTCGTGTGCCCCTTGGAGAAAGCCTGATCCAGCAGCTCCAGCGCTTGGCGAACCCCAACGGAGATGATCGGAGTAATTTGGCCGAAACGGGAATCCAGTCGCCGGATGAAATCTTGAGCCGCCTGTTTACCGTAACTAGTTGCCAGAAGGTTGTAATCCAGTATCCTGGATGCGGCCGGGCCGGCGGCGTCCATTATGCCACGTGAATAGGCCCATGGTGTAAGCACTATGGGAACATTATCATGACTTTTGTGAAATAGCTGTGCGAGGTTACCGATGGACTTCTGATAGGAACCGGCCAGGATATACAGCAGATCAAATTCTCCAGCAACAAGAGGCTCAATTTTTTCGGGGTCAAAGTGGGACACGGTCACTTTGTGAGTCACTGTCTTCCATTTGCCAAGTGACTCTAATTCCTGTGAAAAAATTTTTAAAGCCGGATCGGTATATGAGAGGTTACCATCGTCCTGTAGCACAAGAAGCCTCTTACCTGGCATCTTGTGTACCAGATGGGCAATCATTTTCTGCTCCTGTTCCGTGTCGTGCAACAGACGCAAAATGGAGTCATCTCTTCGGCTGAGAACTGGAGTAGCAGATGCGGTTACAAGCACTAGGGCCTTGGAATCATTGAAAAGGTTCATGATTGCCAGAGCACAATTGGAAGGGTGTGATGTTATAAAAAAACGTGTTCCCTGATCGATGGCCTCTCGAACTATCCGCTCAGACAATTCGGGATTCAGTTTGTCATCTATCGCAACGGGCCTTATGAGTGTGTTCGGGTAATCCTCCAGGAAAAACATCGCATTTTCATGCTGGGTAAAACCCACCGTAGAACCAAAAGACATCAGTCCCACCAAACCCACGTTAATGACGGTCTTTTCTTGAACATTGTTCATGGCAAGCAAGACTATGACTGCCAACACAAAAATTAGGGCAATCACAAAAAGTGTTTTTCTCATTATACCCCCTCCCCTCTAGCCAGCACATTATCTCAGCTCAAAATTACAGGGGATAGACGGAACCGACTAAAACGTTAATCAATAGTAACACAACTTGATTATTATAATAGGCTTTTTTATGCAAGCAGTTCCAGTGTTCACCAAAGTGGAATAGAGCTAAACAAATGATCAATGGAAGGCCGGTTCGTTTTAGTATATGATAGTTCAAAAGTTGGCTTATAAAAAAGAGGTCTGCAGTGGAAAAACTGGATGAAAATTATGTCAGAACAAAACCGTAAACTGATCGTAACCGGAGACTACAGTCTTGACAGATACATTTATCTCGAGGGGCTTCAGGACAATTCTGCGGACTCACAAGGCTCCCTGTTGAAGGCCAAACGCATCTGGACCGAAACTGTCAGAGGTGACACCGGATCAACGATCGAATGTCTTTCAGCTTGCGGGTACGACGCTTTTGATCCCTTTACCATACGGGAACCAGGCTCAGAATCGGTTTACATACTTACCGGTCAGGGTCCGAAAGGGAACAAAAAATGGAGGATCGCTCAGGCCTTTGCAGCAGACAGAAAGAATTTACCATGCCTGTCCACCGACATTATTAACATGCATGTTCATCCGCTGAGCATTCCTGCAATCTTCATAGACGCTGACCACAGTGACCTCATGGAGAACAGAAACCGGATTCGAGGATTGTTTGAATCCCGTCCGTACATGGTTCAGACGTGTGACCCACGAAAACCCGAGTGGGCAAGCCTGAGGGCTGAGGGTTTGAGCTGTGGGCTTTGGCTCTCATCACTCAGTGACATGTCAGATGGAGCGTTATCGTTTGCGGGAACATGGGAGAATATTCACGACAGATTGTTAAAATACCTGAGAGCCGATTCCACGTTGTGGGCCGACAATCATTGGAAACAATGGATAGTGGTAAGAATCCATTCCGACGGAGTGATAGCGTTTGGCCCGGCAGCAGGCTATGAAGAAGGACTCCTGCTGATCTTTGCCGGAGACCAGCCCGGCTCTTTTGCTCGCGAAGGTAACGGAGCCGTAACGGGGGGGCGTTCTTTCCTAACCGCCGCCTTGGCTGACGCTCTATATGACATTGGAATGATAAGGGAAAGCCTCCAAATGGGGCTCTCATTATTCAGGAGACTGAACGAAGAAGGTTATGTGGGGCCTCCACCGGGTACAAACGACTGGAAACTGGAAGACTCCACTAATCTACCTACTTATCTCTTCAAAAAACCACGGACGGACAACATCCTTCAATACTACAGACGCCCCCCCGAATCGAGTTGGGATTCTGTTTGCAAAGTCGTAGGCGGCGCACAGGAAGACCTCAGAACCGTGACCGTGCTCAACATGGGTAATCTGGCTACATGCTGTCCTAGTCATGCCGAAACCCTATTGCGCTTTGAGAGCAGACTAAAAAACCATGTGCGTCATGGAAAAGGGGTTTTGTCATTTACCATTTTTGGGGGACCAGGATCGGGAAAATCATTCGTAGCCCAGGAATTGGCAAAGGCAGTCGATCCTGAAGGAAAGCTCTTTCAGAATAAAATTTTCAACATTTCCCAGTTCGGTGAGCCTTCAAGGCTGATTGACGCTTTGCAGTCCGTTCAAGCCATCGGGCTACAAGGTAAGATTCCATTTATTTTGTGGGATGAATTTGACACCACCCACCAGGGAGCGCAGGCAGGGTGGCTTCCCTACTTCCTAATGCCGATGCAGGACGCCAAGTTTTTCGACGGGTCATACGACATTGCCCTTGGGAAATGCATATTTGTATTCATTGGAGGCACTTTTAGCGGTGAGAACGAGTTCAGGGAATGGGCAATGAATTCGAAGGAAGGCAAACGACTCAAGGGGATCGATTTTCACAGTCGCCTGGACAGCGCACTGATGGTTCCTTCTGTCGATTTGCCGGATGACAACTCCAACGCCTGGCTTGAAAGTTCCCCGGCAAAGCTTGTCAGAGCGCTCATGATAAGAAATTTTTTAAAGAAATATCAGAAAGTTGAAGCAATCAATCAAGACCTTCTGGCTTACCTGATTCATGCTCGATTACAACATGGAGTAAGAAGCCTGGAGAGAATAATCACTTCCAGCGAACTTGGAAGCGCTTCTGTTTTTGAGCCTTATCACCTACCGCCAGTGGATGTGTTGCAGATTCATGTAAGAGGTCTGAACCCGGAGGCTGTCGATCCGGTCAAGGATTTTGTCCACAACCTCTCGGGCTACGATGTACCAAAGGATGCCCCACCACTCGAGTTGAAATGGAAGAAGTAAATCCGGACAGGACGCGAATTTCGGCAGCATGGGAAGCGTAATTTTGTTTCCCGAAGAAATCAGCCCTGAAAAAAGTCAGCTTTTCTCTTGCTTACATTCGTGTGAATGATTTTCACTGGTCGTCCAATTGACATGTTTTTGTAATTTTGGGCTCCAATGTTTCTGTTAACTAATCTCGGGGAAACGTGAGAGTCTGTTTCACCTCTATATAGGTTGACCTTCCCCTCTTTCCATCCCCTGTAAATACCTCTTGACACCATCCGTCGAATGTCCGGATTGGCAAACGTGTTCCCGCCCTTGTCACTGGGGGCCCTTCTCAGGAAAATCAATATGACAAGTGCAAACGGCCCGAGCAATAGCCCCATAAGCGAGCATTTAAACACGCTCCTTCCGTTCATGGCGGCAATGAATCCGGCAATTAACGGAAAAAATGACCATAATATCAATGCTGGAAATACTTCCATATTTTCCATTCTTATAATGTTAAATTGTGTGATTACATAAATTATATCACATGTTACACTTTATTATCAAGCTATAACTTTTCATAAGACGCTTTTATCTTTATTGAAATTTCGGAAGAATGGAAAGTGGTTGGACGGGCTAGTCAAAAATGGACAGACTGAGTTAGGATGGGCGTTTAATAATTATCAATGAAAGAGATGATTTGACGACACACCCTGTTCGAATAGGCAATACCTACCGGCTCAGGCTTTATGCGTTACTTGCTGCAGGTTTCTAGACGCGTCAGGGTAACAGGGTTGGAGAAACCCGGTGAAAGGACAGGGCTCAAAAGATCGCATTCTTGACTGTTAAGCTATTTCTCATCTAGAGCTTTTCGTATCATCCGCATCAGATCACGTATATCAAATGGTTTCCTGA
>CAZIVV010000003.1:0-1797 GCA_964542775.1 uncultured Desulfomonile sp. | reverse complement strand
GCTCATGAATAATTATTTTAGCCCCGAGAATATCTTGCCGGTAAACAATTCATGGCTGAACTACGCACAGGCGTCTAACGTGGATGTGAGCATTAGTGTTCCATTCATTGGCCTTCACTACGAACAACCTTTGTGGTCACGCTTAAACCTGAGGACATACCTGATAGGTTTTCCCGGATTACTCGGCACAATGAGTTATCAGGAGACAGTCCGATATGAGGTGAGTCGTACTCGTGCTAATAACCGTGAGCCACCGATTTGGGCTAACACGGTAAAACTGGACGGGACCCAGCAAATAAGTTCAGGATATTTTTATGAGGCGTTTGTCCAGTTGTCAACACCTGTCTGGCGAGGTTTTAGCGCAGGCGCTGTAGTAAAGTACAGTGAGTTTTCAGCAAAATTGGACCATCTTGACGTGAAAAACGGAGTGACTGATCCGGTAATGAAAGCCGACATCAGTTATTCGCGAAAACCGCTGATTCACGGGGCGAACATAACGGCGCTGTTTTAGCTTACGGCTCAACGCCATGAACTGACGAACTTTCCATAGCCTCTATCCGCGAATCCGAGGTCCTCAGGAATCGGACGTAGCCCTGTAAAGTGTCGTTTTCAGAAAATCGTCAGTGGCTTCAAAAACCGGATCCGTCCCGTTTTCCCTACGCATCAGGGGAATGACCTTGGTCCTGATCCCCATTCCACGAGCATCCACGTATCCATAGTCTCTGAGGACTTCGACTATTAGAGGGTTTCTCGGGGATCGCTGACCTGCTATCATTTTTTCCACGGTCATGGAGTTCTGGAGCGCCCCGGGACTTATTACTTCGAGGCGGTCTGAATAGACAGCGACTTCGATATCGACAGACCTTGTCCAGTCTCGATGAGCCAGGGCGTTCACTATCAATTCTCTTATGGCCTCCACAGGATATTGCCAAACTCTGTCACGTCTCAACTGATCTTCGATGACTCCGGTTTCTTCGCTGACATAAGGCCGCAGTATGCGCAGACAATCCTCCATGATACCTGGCGCTATAAGTCGTCTGACGTCATCCCCGGTCTTTTTCCATCGGCCCACCATCGGGCCATCAAGGATTTCATCCAACTGAGCCTGGTAATCCTTGTCCGGCCCGTTAAAAACCATCAGTCTGATGCCGGACTGTCTCAGAAAATTCCTCGGCAAGTATCCAAAAAGCATCAATCCAGCAATGGAGGCTACCGGTCTGATCTCTCTCACATCAGACATGAAACCAAGATTGCACAGCCTCTTTTCCCAGGCCGATTCCGTGGAGGGTATCTCCGGATCCTTGACTGCGTTTTTCAGATAATCTTCGATTCGGTCCACATCGAGCGAATCCACGGTTGTTCCGGAAACGGGTAATAGCTCCGTGTGAAGCAATCCTCCAGATGCAAAAAGCCTTGCCTGCTGTTCACGGGTGGCCATTCCGGATGTGCTGCCGATTCGAATATAAATGTCTTCCCTGTTGTTGTGCCTAAGCACGTATGGTTTAGCGACCCCCTGAGTAAAGGCAATCACGGCCACCCTTTTTTGATCATCAATTTGTATTTCTTCGTAAAAAGGCAATATTAAGGGATGGATTTTCCTGGCTACCACCGTGTCCATGACCCATTCTTCGAGATTCTTGCGCTGAATTCCACAGATCGTGCCGTCATCTTCTACGCCAAGCAAAACCATTCCACCGTTCAGGTTGACCATGGCCACAATTTCTTTGGCCAGCTGTTGCGGGCGACAATCATCCCGCTTGAATTCCACTCCTGAATTCTCTCCGTTGGCTATTATCT
>CAZIVV010000002.1:0-3244 GCA_964542775.1 uncultured Desulfomonile sp. | reverse complement strand
GTGTCACAAATGGCGGTAGAGATGCTGGACGACGCCGGGACGGCATGGGCAAGGATATCCAATTCCTTTACCCGGTTTTACCAGACCATGGCTGACACACCACTGGCTCATTCCGTCGCTGATCCCATATCAGATTCGATGGACTTCCTGACTGTTTACTCGGCATTGCCTCGAATGCTCAAAGCGAGAGGTCTCAAATACGAAGACGCAGTAAAGGCTTTTGAAAACGAATACCAGAAACCGTTTGAGGGGATGTTTGGCGGATACCTGGCACGGGAGCTAAGAACCGGAATAGACAAGGCTTATGGCGAGTTGTGGGACATAATGATATTTCCGGAGTATTTTGCGCTGTTGAACAACTTTCTGAACAACAGGGTCAAGAGCATTCATTCGAGTGTCAAACAGGCGCTTCCATGGAATTGGGGCAAGGAGGACAAGGATACCGGATATCTGCCATTCATGCCGCTTGCTTCGAAGGCGCTGGAGAAGATGATTAACCCGTTCGAGCTTGAATGGAGTGATCCTCTAATGTTCCTGTACGGCATCGTCAGGGATGTTTACGATAACATGTCCTATGTGGCCACAGAAGTCTGGGCGGGAATCAAGTGGGTTTATGAACTCGGGGGCAAGCTTTTGGACGGATTGGGCGCACTGATCAACTGGCTGATAGAAACGGTTACATGGCCTTTGTCGGCAGCCTACAAGCTTTTTTCGGGATCGGGCGAGGATTCGGGAGCGTCGAAGGTGGCTCAGGTTTTCCCTGAATCCGCTGAGTCATCGATGGCGCCGGAAATAGCCGCCATTCAGGATAATTTGGGTTTTCTGGCATGGATAAGGAGTTTGTGGAATGCGGATGAGTCCAGAATGGGGCCCCTTGTAAAGCCTGGATCCAGCGATAGTCTAGCTGTGGAGACCGGGGAGTTGAACAGGAGGCTGACGGAGTCGGGGATACCGGAGTCATTGAATTCGCCTCAAGAGCCCGCTCCACCCAAGGCCGCCCAAGACAATGTGATGCCGCCGCAGGTTCCGGGTTCGGGCTGGTTTCCGTTCTTTCTGCAGAATTACCCGGTTGAGCCGCGAATTGAGCAGGACACGCCTATTCAGATAGAGAACAGGCTTATAGTTGATGGGCGAGAACTGGCATACATCATATCGGAGATAATCCAGAGAAACAGGATCCAGAATTACCAGAGTTATGGCAGTGATCCTTTTGGCTACAACACGGCAATATAATGACCGACGCTGACATCCGGAATACGAGCGGCATGATCATACCGATAGAAAACGCCAAAGCTGGAGCGATCACATTCCAGTGGAATCCGCACAGGCTGGTCCGTGAGAAATCGACGAAGTTCAATCAGTTGAGGCTTGCGGGACGTGAGGCTCCGATACTTCAGTATGGATGTGGAGGCCTGCCGGTTTATTCGATAGAGTTCACGCTGAGTAGAATGAACAGAGGTGATTCATGGGTCAGAGACGCTGTTGAGACACTTTTCAGCCTGAAGAAACCGACAGTCGGGCAATTTGTAAAAAGACCGACGAAGGTCAGGCTTGTATTGGGAGACGCAATCAAGGCTACGTGCCTCATCAGCAAGATCCATGTCGAATATGGGCCATTGTGCAACCCGATCACACTATTGCCATACCAGGCAAAAGTGAACTTGACACTTGAGGAAGTCATATAAGAGGAAATGGCGGGGGGATTGAACAATCCGGAGTTTTTTCTTTCCATAAACGGGATGAACTACACGCCGTTCTGCACGGGTTGGCAACTGGATGACGTGGAGGATGGCATGTCCAGCCTGAGGGTCACGCTTGGCAATCCGGACGGTATACTGGGGGGATACTTCACTACCGAAAATTACATCACATTCAGATACGGATACTGGGATGGCCGAATGTCCAGACCGGTGGTCATGCGGATAAAGGACATGGATGAGAGCTATGACACAGACGCTCCACCCGTCATAAATCTGACGGCCTATGATGTCACGGAACGTCTGCTGGGAATTACACACGCGGGGAATTCCCTGAAAAACCCGAAAGCGCCAGGCCTCGTGGAGTCAATAATAAACGGAGTCAGGGCAAAGGCTGAAATGATGTTGCAGGGGCCCAAAAAGATGCCGGAGCGTGTGCCGCTTCATAACATGACTTCGCACGCTGCGATTCGATGGATCCTGGGATATACCAAGTGTGGCAAAGACGAGATTTCGCAGAACAATTCAATTGCCGGAATGGGCTACTCTGATGATTACCGGGACACCAGCGAGATAAGCGTTGACAGCAGTGAAGATGTTGGGGCGAACCCGATAGGCAATCAGGAGGCTTACACGGCCGGGAAGGAATTCCGGGCGGCCGAATCTTTCAGGGGAGACAGGTCAGGCGAGGCGCAGATAAATCGGGATTTCAATGAAATAGACAGCATCCGGGTCAGAAACAGACGTAACAGGGCCGGAAACCAGGTTATCACGGCGAGACTTGAATTGAACGGTCACCCGGGAGTTGAGGCAAAAAAATGCGTGACAGTGCTCAACGTTGGAAGCCAGGCGTCAGGCAAGTGGTATGTGACAAGGTCATTGCAGAGATGGAGTGAATCAGCGCCATTTACCGCTTCATTAAATCTGATGAGACCGACTCTGGACGCCAAGGGCAAACCGGTGGCCCAGCCAATAGTCATGTACGCCAAAATCTACGAACCGAACGTCATATTTGTGGGCTGCAGGGAGGTGGACGCTCCTTCTCAGGCTACCGTCGTTTATGGACATCCGATGACAGACGGCAGGCCGATGGTGAAACGCTTTGACTGGAACGTGAAGGTTACGAGGGCCAGAGGGTCGGGAGAAGGGGCCAAGACGAAGACGTGGGCGATAAACCAGGCCAGAAAGATATTGCAGGCTGAGGCGGTAGCCAAGGGAACTTACAGGCCAGCGACACCTCCGGCGCCTCCACTGGACAAGTTGGGATAACGATCATGGGAGATTTCAAGAGTTCACTTCCTCCGGAATTGCAGCACATCCAGCAAGCGTGTTCACTGCACCTTGGAATAGTGAGGGACGTGCGGGATCCCGAGGGTCGGGGGAGAGTGAGGGTCGAGGTCCCGGGCCTGAATTCCGTTGGCAATGAAAACTGGCTTAACTGGTGCGAGGTGATAGGTGTTCCGCAAGGGGCCATATACGATGACGGCGACGCTGGCATGTGGTGGCCGATGTTACCGGGACAGGCGGCTTATGTCGGTTTTCTGAGT
>CAZIVV010000001.1:0-37888 GCA_964542775.1 uncultured Desulfomonile sp. | reverse complement strand
GGGCTTTCTCGATGTGGAAATAGTTTCTTGAGCAAGCAGGTCTTTACTGATATGATTCGTGAGTCAATCCGGCTCTGTTTCAAAGAATCAAGGAAATCAAGTTGATGAACAAAAAGTACGTCATTCTTGTCGCCATTCTGGTTGCAGTTGGATTTTTTCTTGGAATTTCTTTGTATCTCAAGAAACCGTCCATACCTCCGGGAACCGTTTTTGTCAGCGGCAACATAGAGGCGATAGAGGTCGATTTATCATTTCGGATAGCGGGTCAGATAAACAGGTTGCCTGTGGTTGAGGGAGACAGAGTCAGGATCAATGAAGAGGTAGCCGCCTTGGATACTGATACATTGGAGGCGCTTCGTGGTTCCGCTCTATCTGAGATCGCGACTTCTAAAGCGGTATTGGATGAACTGGAGGCTGGAACCCGGGAGGAAGAGATAAAAAGCGCAAGGGCAGTGGCAAAGGCGGCGGAGAGTCGTCTGGCAAATGCGCGCGACGAATATGAAAGGCACCTGAATCTTTTCAAAGGTGGCGCCATATCGGCTTCAGTCCACGATAGCAAGGAAACGTCATTCAAGGTAGCTACGGAAGAATACAATAACGCAATACAGAGACTCACAGAGTTAGAACGAGGTCCTCGGGAGGAACAGATTCGGGCTGCGCGCTCACGGCTTGAACGTTCAAAATGGGAACTTAAGCGCATTGAACTGGACATCAGGCATTCTTCGTTACAATCCCCCATAAACGGTGTAGTTCTTGTTAAAGCGAACGAACTCGGTGAGGTTATTTTACCGGGCGCCACCGTCATGACGGTAGCCGAAATAGACGAGGTCTGGTTAAAAGGCTATATCGGCGAACTGGATTTGGGGAAAGTTAAGCTGGGCCAAAAAGCAAACATTTCGATCGACTCCTATCCGGGAAAGCTCTACCAGGGCGTAGTGACCTACATATCCACAAGGGCAGAATTTACTCCGAAGAATGTTCAGACAAGAGAAGAGCGTATAAAGCAGGTATACAGGGTCAAGATTACCATTCCCAATCAGAATCAGGATCTAAAGATTGGAATGCCGGCCGAAGGCTACATCATCGTCAATGAATCTCAAAACTGATAGCAGGATTAAAATTTGGCCCCAATCCGCTCGCAAAAGTCACACAATGATGACAACGTTATAGTTCTGGAAAAGTTGTGTCGGGATTTTGGTTCCACTAAAGCAGTCACGGACCTTGACCTTGTAGTCAAGAGGGGGGAGCTCTTTGGTTTGGTGGGACCTGATGGAGCTGGGAAAACCACGGTCATGAGAATGTTGGCGGGAATTCTTGAGCCAACATCTGGTGAAGCATGGATTGATGGCATATCGGTGGTCGATTACCCAGAGAGTGTCAAAGAGCATCTCGCATACATGCCTCAAAGGTTTGGACTGTACCAGGATCTGACTGTGCAGGAAAATCTCATCTTTTACGCTGATCTATTTCAGGTGCCCAAGAAGGATCGTCCAGCCAGAATGGATGACCTGTTTGGGTTCAGCAGGCTTGGACCTTTCAGAGACAGATTGGCGGGGGCTCTTTCAGGCGGAATGAAGCAAAAACTTGGGCTGGCCTGCGCGCTTATTCACTCACCGCGGGTTATTCTTCTGGACGAACCCACCAACGGAGTCGATCCGGTATCCAGAAGAGATTTCTGGAAGATTCTTTACGAACTGCTAAAGCAGGGAATAAGCATACTAGTTTCCACTGCATATCTTGATGAAGCTGAGAGGACTACGCGCACGGCTCTGATGAGCGATGGCAAACTCATAGAAGTTGGGTCTCCGGTTTACCTCAAGAGTATTGTCGAAGGTGTGATGATGGAACTGGTTCCGTCAAACATTCCAGAGGCCAAGAGGGCCCTGGTAATCGGAAATGGCCTGCTCGACGTCAATGTCTTTGGAGACGCTCTTCACATAAGATTGACCGATGAAGATCAGGAGGGCTTTGTACGGGAAATACTCAAAAGTTCTGGTGTTGAGGTTGTTTCGGCCAGATGGATACCACCGTCCATGGAGGATGCTTTTCTGTCTCTGATCCCTCGCTCAGGTGACTTACACAACAACGGAAGTTGACGCCCCATGGAAAATAACAATTATGAAGTTGCGGTGTTAGCTCATGACCTGACGAGAACTTTTGGGAGTTTTGTAGCAGTAGATAGAATAAGTTTCGAAGTCATGAAAGGCGAGATCTTTGGTTTTCTGGGACCTAACGGCGCTGGCAAGACTACAACCATAAAAATTCTTTGTGGACTACTTACGCCGACATCTGGGGTGGCCAGGGTTTCCGGGTTTGATGTATCGACGCAGCACGAGCAGATAAAAAAGAACATTGGTTACATGTCCCAAAAATTCTCGCTTTATGAAGATCTGACAGTATCGGAAAACCTCGACTTTTTTGGTGGCATATACGGATTAAACGCTGAAAGAAAGAAATCGCGCAGCGTTTGGGTTCTCGAAATGGCCGATCTCAAACATAAGACACATACCCTCACCGGAGCGCTGCCGCTAGGATGGAAACAACGCCTGGCTCTGGGTTGCGCTGTGCTTCACGAACCACCAGTGTTGTTCCTCGACGAACCGACATCCGGAGTTGATCCTTTGTCGAGGCGCAATTTCTGGGATTTGATCAATGAATTGGCATTGCAGGGGGTTACGGTTTTCGTCTCGACGCATTACATGGAGGAAGCCGAATACTGTAACCGCCTGGCCTTGATGACAGCAGGTCAAATTATAGCCCTTGGATCACCCTCCGAACTGAAAACTGAATGGATGAAAGAAACAGTTATCGATCTTGAATGCGAGAAAGTAATTGAAGCCGCCGAATTGCTCAGCGCTGACGAGATCTTTTCCGAAACAGCCATTTTTGGAAGTCGAATCCACATTGTGACAAAATATCCGGAGCAGGCCATTGCAAAAGCCCGTCATATACTCGATGAAGCTGGAATAACGGTGGATCGTCTGGAAAAAATCACTCCGAGTCTGGAAGATGTTTTTGTCACTCTCACGTCGAAACAGTCTACCAGGAGCGATCCGGTTTCAGGGATAAAGTGAATCTAGCCAGAACCACAGCTATAGCTCGAAAAGAAACATGGCAAATAGTCCGGGATTCAAGATCCCTCTATATGGCTCTGGGTATTCCCGTGATGCTTATGTTCCTCTTTGGATATGCTCTATCCCTTGATGTAGATAACATCCCGGTCGCCCTTTGGGATCAGGATCGTAGCCCACAATCCAGAGAGTTCATGGATCGCATGACAAGTTCCGGCTACTTTACGATTACAACAATGACAGAATCTTACGCACAGATGGTCTCTGACATTGACTCAAACAAAGTTAGCGTTGGGATAGTAATACCGTTTGATTTCAGTGAAAACATAAAAGAAGGAAAAGAAGCCAATATTCAGGCGCTTGTTGACGGCTCAGATTCCACGCGGGCCGGTCTGGCCATTGTGTATCTTGAAACGATTGTAGGGACATTTGAACTTGATTCCAAAAATGAAGCCCTGACCAGGCAATCGGTGGCCGCCCGAATCAACACCCCGGTGCAGCCAAAGATCAAGCTCATGTATAATCCTGAACTTCAGAGCCGTAATAATATCATCCCAGGACTTATCGCTATCATCATGATGGTGATAGCGGCGCTTTTGACTTCGCTGACGATAGTTCGTGAGAGAGAGACCGGGACCCTGGAGCAACTGATCTCGACCCCGGTAAAACCTGCTGAACTGATTGTAGGAAAACTTGTGCCCTATTTTGTACTGGGTTATGTGGATCTTGTGCTGGTTTATCTGATGGGGCAATACGTTTTTCAGGTTCCATTCAGAGGCAGTCTCCTGCTTATGTTCATCCTGTCCAGCATTTTTCTCGTAGGAGCTTTATCAGTCGGTTTTCTGATCTCGGTGGTTGCAAAGAATCAGTTTTTTGCAACCCAGTTGGCGCTTCTCGGAACCTTTTTACCTACTTTCCTGCTTTCAGGTTTTGTTTTTCCGATCTCCAACATGCCGTACTTCCTTCAGTTGGTGACATACATAGTCCCCGCCCGCCAACTGATAACCATTCTCAGGGCCATCTACCTTAAAGGGGCTGGCATGGAAACCATACTCATTCCAACTTTTATGCTGATGGTTTTCGGACTCTTCGTGACGACTCTGGCAGCTTTGAAACTCAAGAAGAGGTTGATGTGAGAAAGGGCATTCCTGACAATCCCAAACCGGACTACTACACTCCGGTCCAGGAAGTTTCGGCTGATGGTTTCCGTGAGAAAAGCCAGCGAATAAAGAGACTGATAGTAAAAGAATTCATACAGATAGTAAGGAACAGGCAGAATTTTGTCCTATTGTTGATTGCCCCTTTATTACAGCTAATAATTTTTGGGTCGGCTTCAAGGCTCGATGTGAAAGATGTAAAAATGGTGGTGGTGGACTTGGATAAAAGCGCCTCCAGCCGTCAGGTTGTCGAATCATTCAAAAGATCGGGATACTTCACCGTCATTGGAAATCTCGGCAAATATGAGGATGTAGATCCATTCCTCATGGAAACAAAAGCGGTCATGGCGCTCCTGATTCCACCAGATTTTGAGCGGCGGGTCAGAGCGGGAAGAACTGCTGAACTTGGAGTATTAATTGATGGAGTAGACACAATAACGGCGGGAACTGTGTCGGGTTACGCCCAGTCTATCATTAACGGCATATCAACCGATATTTTGCTGTCTCGCATCAACTCCATGCAGGGACTTATGTATGACTCAGCCAGTCCAAGATTGATTTCACCGAAAATTAAAGACGCGTCTCGCGCATGGTTCAATCCTAATCTCAATTCGAAGGAGTTTTTCGTTCCCGGGGTAGTTGTGTTGATAATCCTGTCCATGTCCATCGTTCTGACAAGCGCTGTAATAGTTCGGGAAAAAGAGGTTGGAACCATTGAACAACTCATGGTGGCGCCCATTTCACGACTGGAACTCATACTTGGCAAAACAATTCCCTGCTTTCTCATCCAAACACTTACTCTGATGGTAATAACGCCAATGGCGCTATGGATTTATGATGTCCCCTTCAGAGGATCTCCTCTGTTTTTTTTCGCATCTTCCATGCTGTTTCTTACTACCTCTTCGGCTATAGGAATGACTATAAGCGCTTTCTGCTCTACTCAACAGCAGGCTATCCTAACATCCTTCATGTTTCTGCAACCATCGGTGCTTTTGTCTGGTTATGCTTTTCCTATTGAGAATATGCCGTGGATAATTCAATATGTGACTTATTTGAATCCCTTGAGGTACTTTATTACAATAGTAAGAGGTGTTTTCCTCAAAGGTGTTGGTTTTGAGGTCCTTTGGCCTCAGTTGTTGCCAATTCTGATAATGGCCTTTGTTTTTATAGGCTTGGCGGCCGCCCTGTTCAAACGAAGGTTAGATTAGTCATGTGGTCTGCAAGACAAAGACGGTTTATTCAAGGCGCGGACTTCCGTGTCGGGAAGAATCAGGAATTTAATTTACTGAAATTAATTGTTGATCGATTCTGGAGCAATTGATGAGTAACGATTTCAAAAATAGCGCTTCGACGGGATCTGAGAGGGTTTCGCTGGAACAGCGTATCGCTGAACTCCAAAAAGAAATTGAAGACCTTACCAGACAGACAGAAACCTGCCAGGACACTCGCTCCAGATTGGAAGCAGTGGTCAGGTCATTCGATGGCTACATTTACATATGCTCGGAGGACGGCGTCATAGAATTTATGAACGATCGTCTGATCCAGAAAACTGGCTCGTACCCTCTCGGAGAAAAATGTTATCGGGCGCTTCAGGGTCTTAACACAGCTTGTCCGTGGTGTATGAGTGAAAGGGTTCTGGATGGGGAGACCGTAAGTTGGGAGATATTAAGCCCGGTAGATAACAAATACTATTCTGTGGTCAACACCCCAATACATCATGCTGATGGTTCTATTTCAAAAATGGCCATGGTTAGGGACATCACACTGAGGAAAACCGCTGAGCAGGAACGTGAGCGCCTCATTGCGGAGCTTGAATCAAGGAATTCAGACTTGAAGGTTTTGAACTTCGCAGTTTCTCATGATCTTCGTGGACCTTTGATCACTATCAAGGGACTGCTGAAATGGGTGCTCAGAGACGCTACAGAAGGCAACCTTGAGAGGCTTCAGAAAACCATTGAGCGAATCACTTTGTCCGCAACACGGATGGAACAACTGATAGATGACCTTCTAAAACTGTCCAGGGCAGGCTCCATGCATGGCCTGGTTGAGGAACTCTCATTGACGGAGATAGCCGCAGAGATAGTTGATCTGCTCGCCGGCAAGATAGCTGAACGTGGTGTCGTTATAAACATTGATAAGTCCATACCCAGTATTTTAGGTGAAAGGCACCGGTTGCTAACCATACTCCAGAATCTTGTGGAGAACGCCGTCAAATACATGGGTGACCAAAAGAATCCTGTAGTTGATATAGGATGTAAAATCGAGAATAATGCCAGAATCTTTTTTGTGAGAGACAATGGATTGGGGTTGGACGCCGCCGACAAGACCAGGATTTTCGGTCTGTTCATGAAGGTGGACGAAAGATCCGAAGGATCAGGTATTGGACTTGCTATACTCAAACGAATCATCGAGGAAGATGGTGGAAAGATATGGGTAGAATCAGAAGGGCTTGGTAAAGGCTGCACTTTCTATTTTACCTTTGATTCAAATTGTCAACAGGGGTCCCAGGCAAGGTAAAACCTTCACCCAGCGTAGGCCAGGACTGACAGAATCTTAAATAAAATGGTAAAAACGTTTCTTCATGATTAAGACAATATGGAGTTTTTGGAAAAAGCTCAGATCCACTTATATGGAAGGTTGAAATGTTCAAAAAGACTATTCTCTGCATTGGCGCCGGTTATGTCGGCGGACCGACCATGGCGGTAATTGCAAAACATTGTCCCGAATACAAGGTTGTTGTTGTAGATATAAACCCCAGGAGAATAGCCCAATGGCAGTCTGACAAACTTCCCATTTATGAACCGGGTCTGGATGAGGTTGTTTTTGCCACGCGCGACAAAAACCTTTTTTTCAGTACTGACGTTGATTCCCACATAGCCGCGTCAGATATAATTTTTGTTAGCGTTAACACTCCAACCAAAACTTTTGGTCAGGGGGCAGGACGCGCGGCTGATCTTCAACACTGGGAAAAAACAGCGAGACAAATTCTCAAAAATAGTTCAACCGGCAAGATCGTTGTTGAAAAGAGCACCCTTCCGGTCAGAACAGCCGCCGCAATGGAACGAATCCTGAACTCAAACGACAGGGGGATTCATTTCGAGGTGCTTTCAAACCCTGAGTTCCTGGCCGAGGGCACCGCAATCGCCGATCTGGAGAATCCCGATCGCATACTTGTCGGAGCCAGGCGCACTCAGTCCGGACAAAAAGCGCTGAAACAAATTGTGGATATTTATGCCCACTGGACCCCCAACGAAAAAATTGTCACTTCAAACGTCTGGTCCAGCGAACTTTCGAAATTGGTCGCCAACGCTTTTCTGGCCCAAAGAGTCTCCTCCATAAACACCATTTCAGCTTTGTGCGAGAAAACAAACGCTGACATAGAGGAAGTATCAAGGGCGATAGGCATGGACAGCAGAATAGGTCCGAAATTCCTGAAAGCAGGAGTGGGCTTTGGTGGCTCATGTTTCAAAAAAGACATACTAAATCTGGCATATATTGCTGAAAGCTATGGCTTGACGGAGGTTTCGAGATATTGGGAACAGGTTGTAGAGATCAACAGTTACCAGCAAGACCGTTTCGTCAGAACAATCGTAAACAGCATGTTCAACACAGTGGCAGAGAAAAAAATTGCCCTCTTCGGTTTTGCATTCAAGGCTGATACGGGTGACACAAGGGAATCTCCAGCCATCTCTATAGCCAAATCCCTGATGGACGAAAGGGCGTTGCTATCGATATACGATCCAAAGGCGACAGAGGGTGTAGCTTCCGAGTTGACTCAATACCGTGGAAGGTTTGAAGTCGAGGATGATCCTTACCGGGCGGCTGAAGGCGCTCATGCAATAATCATTGCTACTGACTGGAATGAATTCCGGAATTATGATTATGAGCTCATATTTGAAAGAATGGAAAAGCCCGCTTTCATTTTTGATGGCAGGAACATTCTGAATCATGAAAAACTTTATGAGATAGGTTTTTCAGTTCACCGCATCGGGCGTCCAGAACTGTCTCGTCTGAATTAGTGATGTTGGCAGATCCAGGTATTGAGAATGTCGATGGTCCTTATCATCAGTCATCTCAATACCGGCTGCATGAAATTACCTGTTCTTGTACTTTTTAATTAATTCCTCGGCCACATCATCAAAACCTAGTTTGGGATAGTCATCCAAGACTCTTTGCGCAGCCAGTCTCGCTGCTTTGTAGTTCCCCAGGCTCACATAAGTGTTAGCTTTATAGAGTTCCTTTTCAGCAAGTTTCTTTTTGCACTCGTTGATTCTCTCCTCTGCCTTCTTGCCCCAATCTCCGGAATCCTGGAGTTCAGTGACGACCTTGAATGCCTGGATAGCGCTCCTGACTACAGAGTTGTCTAGGTCAGTCCCTTTTATCTGATTGAAATAGGCCATACCTATCTGATACTTGGCTCGGGGAACATCAGCATTGTTTGGATATAGTTCCAGGAATTGAAGATACCTGGCTATTGCCTTGTCATACGATCCCTCATCAAAAAAGGCATCGGCTATTTTAACATATACCTCTGGCATCTCCTTGAAATCAGGATGAGCCGACTTGAGTTTTTCCAGACTTTCTATCGCCTGAAAGTACTTCTTGTCTTTTAGTAAATCCTGAGCATTTTTATAAGCGTCCTCCGGCGATTCCTTAACCTCCGAACTTTCCATGTTCCAGAGGGCAGGACATCCCGACAAAGACACGGTGAATATTACAGCCAGCAACAGTAGGAGGAGTCTTGATTTCACTTCATGGCGCCCCTTGGCCAGATTAAACATTGAGAACTCTTTAGCAATCATGAATGATCCTGTCAAGATAACCATTAATAGGTTCTGTGTAGTATGCGGTCTGACAGCTTGATTAGCGCGCTTTTTTCTTCAGATTGCTCAAAGAGTTCAAGTTTGCAGACTGCCTCGTTCAGGTGTTTCCTGGCAATTTCCAGCGAATCGGAAATGCCGTTGGTTCTTTCAAGGAAGTCCCTGAGCCAGTTCAGCTCATTGACCGACACGGTCTTGGATTCTATCATCTGTTTGATTGTAGCCCTCTCCTGCTCCGAAGCTCTCTTGAGCCCCAGGATGAGCGGCAAAGTAAGTTTTCCCTCTTCGATGTCTTTGCCCGGATTTTTCCCCATGGTCTGCTTGTCTGACCTGTAATCTATTACGTCATCAGTCATCTGGAAAGCCATCCCGAGGTTGAAACCAAAGGACGCCAGGGCTTCTTCCCTGTCTGAACCCAGATTACCCAGAATAGCCCCTCCGCGACAGGCCGCCTCCATCAGTACCGCCGTCTTGTCGGATATGACCTGAAAATAATTTTTCTCGGAAAGATCCATGTTCCCGATGTTCATCATCTGAAACAGTTCTCCCTCACTAAGCCGCTCTGTAGCCCTGGATACAATCTGAAGGATACGCAGATTGCCGATGGATGTCAGCGCTGAAAAAGCTTTGGCAAGTATGAAATCCCCTCCAAGAACACACATCTCATTCGACCAAAGCGTGTTTGCTGATGGCCTTCCACGCCGTGTATCAGCCATGTCCACCACATCGTCATGCAACAGTGTAGCAGTGTGAATACATTCTATGGCCCCTGAAAGTTTTAGGGAGTCAAGACCTTCATAGCCACCCATGCGAGCAGATATGACGCACAATTGAGGCCTGATTCTTTTACCACCGCTGTTCATGATATGGGCGCCTATTTCAAAAGCTACCGGAACCTTGCTTCTTAGCTGATCGACAAGTTCCCCTTCAAGACGCTCCATGGTTAACCTTATGGAATCAAGTAAGTCCAAAAAAATACTCCATCATCCGATCTCTATGTACATCTTGGTTCATCCAAGCATTACGTATGAGTCCAACGGCAGGCATACCATTTTAATGGCTGCCATAGTCTCATAGTCTAACATTATAGCACTAATGAAAGAAATTGGTTATGGCCTCACTCATCAGGACCGCGATAAAGATAGCAACAGCGGCGTGCGGGCCAACAGAGGTGACAGTGTCCATGGCAGTCTTTTTCGTCCAAAGCCCTAGCCGGTACATCGTTATGAGAGTCCACGCAAGACCTATCCATATAACTGACTGCTGCAGAAAAAATGTGACCCCGTCAGGAACCGTTATGATCAGAGAGTTCAATGCCTCTATTTCAAAATATTTACTAACCAGAATCGGGATCTGGACCCCGAGATTGATCAGGTAGTAAATGTGGAAGGCAGTGAAAGATCCCAGGGTAAGAGGTAACATAGCCAGTCCGAACCTGGCAAAATTTTGCCGCAGTGTGTCTCCACATGATCTTCTTGATATTAGTGCCGCCAGGAGCATCAACCCGTTGATGCTGGCAAGAATTACCAGAAATACTATGCTAAAGTTGAGTATGGGTGGAAATGGCATCCATTCGGCGAGGATTTTGTATTCGGGCATTCTGGAGACCATCTCACTAAACAGACCACCAATCATGCCTAAAACTAGAAAGGCGGTTCCAGCGTGACGTTGGGAATGTTGCCATATTTCCTGACCAGGAGCCCTCAAATTCAAAGTTATTGCGCCATGAGGACAATTCTTGACGCATTGTCCACAGACTTTGCAAAGGCGATTACTTCTCAATCGTGGTCCAGCCTGGCCGAAAGGACAGCCGGCTCGATCCGCCGTTCCCAGATAACATTCATTTGATGAGCATTCAGATATGCAGATATTTCCGTTGGCCCTCAGTTCTACGATAGATGTCTTGGACAAAACACCGACCATTCCTCCCAGTCCGCACAGATAAAGACACCACGTCTGACGTTCATAGACCATCGAAACGAGTGCGGCGGATAAAAGCATCGCCAGGAGCAGCAACCCCAGGTTGAACGGCGAATTTCTTATCTCGGTCGCTGTTTCAAACCAGATTACGAACAGGACGGCGCCCGCTATCAGGAAATCGGAATTCCGCTTTAAAAAGGCTGGAAATGGTCGTTCCAGTGACAGGACCTTTTTTGAAAGAGCGGCAATGACACCTATGGGACATAGTGAACACCAGAACCTTGCCCAGAAAAGTGCCCCTATTATAAGCACGGGCCACCCGATGGCCCAGGCTATAAGCGCCGCTGGATTCTTCAGGGGGTCCTGGGGACCAAGAAACAGAAATAGAAGGATTATAAAAAAAAATGGCACGGCAGCGCTTTGCAGCACCGCTGGATACAGGGGGCTATGAAAAGCTTTTCTGATGAAATTGAATCTGAACAGATTGAATTTCCACTTCCCCTCAACCCGCTTAAGATCAAAATAAATGTCCTGGGGACGCAGAACCCCACGGTCACATACAAGAATAGCTCTTTTTAAGGAGTTGGATAGTTCAAGATCATTGCCGGGCCATGAGTAATTCAACAGGGTGTTAAGCGTCTCTTCCTGAAGTTCACCAACTTCCCTGCCGAGCTCTGCCGTGTATTTTTTCAGGTAATGTCTTGCGAGAGTCGGTATTTCCTTCCGACGGTTTCTCAGCGGTGGAATGGTAACGGACCTCTCCAGCAAAGCGTAAACGAAGGGATGATCTTCCAGGGTGATGTCAGCAGACTCCAGCCTTGTAGTAGCAATTAGACTGACTTTTGATTTTAACTGTCTTGTGCCGTTGACTCTTCGGAAAGTCTGGGTAACCAACGCTTCAAGGAGTTTCATCTGAACTACCGGGGTCAGACGTTCAACTCCTCTAACGAGCAGAGTTCCATCGTCGGTGAGTTCAAAATACCCTGCGGTCTCTTTGGTTCCGCCATCTATTCCAGGTTCCTCATACCCGAAAAATAACCTCAACTGCTGGTCTGTAGTCTCCTCCAGTGTCGTGTGGCTATCCGCTTTTCGTGGCCCTGACGGCGTCGGAGCATCCGTTTTGTTTAGATCAACTATGAGGAAAACTTCTTTACCGTGGCGGCTTTGCTTGAAGAGTCTGTGAGCCAGCACTTCTTTTCCAACGCCACTTTCCCCGATAATTAAGGCTGGCCCGTCACTGGCGGCAAGTTCAGCAAGTTTCGATGATATATTTTTGCGGACAAAATCACCCACCACATAATCGGGGAAAATGTGCTCCTCACTGCTGATCAAAGAATGCAAGGCACGCCTCTTCAGCTTGCTGCGAAACATGTTGCGACGCAGACCAAAAAGCTTTCTGACCAGATTCTTGACCAGACCCACTATTAAATCCGGATCCTGACGCAAAAGTGTCTCAAAAGTCGCGGAGTCTATTTCTAACACTTGCGTTGGCTCATCAGCTATCAGCTCTGAATCAAGTTGCCACGGAACTCCAGTAAAGAATTCTACACCACCAAAGATATCTCCCGCCCCAAGAGCATCCACTGCTACTTTCTCTTTGTCCTCATCTCTTAATACTACGCTGGCAGAGCCCGATATGATGTACACAATGTTGTCCGTATCGGAACTTCGACCCATTATGGTAGCGCCAGCTGTAAAAGTTTTCAGAAGCTCCTGGCTGTAGGCAAGTCTCCTCAGTGAACTGGGAAGACGATCTTTAGCGTCCAGTATTACAGGTTCATGTCGCAGAGCTTCAGCCATTATCAACATCCTCCAATGTCTTCCGGGATGACTGACTAGGTTCTTGACTACCCCACAGATCCTAGAACAAGAATGGCAACAAATTTAAAGAGGGATTGGGATCATTTCTCTGGTTTAAATTTCAACTCCGCTATTTTACGACAAAATATTTTTTTTTGTAAGATATTTGATTCAGGAATCGGTATGAAATTTGCCCCACAGATTTTACAGAAATAGACAAAATGTTTTCCTCCAGACTTCATGGAGCGTTACTCATTTTTCTATGAGAACCGAGCAATGGCAAAACCGGGCCAAATTACGCGAAACTCCGCCCCAGATCCGTTCATAAATTCGTGAATGACCGGTGAATCCAGTAACCAGGAGGTCAAAGCGGCCTTCTTCACAGAATTCAACAATCTTGTCAACTGCGTGACCTGCAACTACATGGGCTGTCAGCCGAACACCTGCCAGGGTTGCAAGCTGACCCGCCTGTTCAATCAGACTGTTAAAATAAGCGTCCTTTTGAGCCTTGACCTCTTCGAATTCACCCACAGTTGCCACGTATTGCGGAAGGTCCACCTCCACCGAAATGGTATGTAACTCAGATCCAAAACTCCGGGACATACTTATTGCCCGTTTAAGAGCCTTCACAGACCCTTCAGAACCATCGAACGCCACAAGTAATTTCTTGTACATAACAACCACCTTCCTGGGAGGCTGAATGCCTGTGATTTTTGCGCCCACCTCTACACCATTAAAACAGAAAAAGGGGGCATGTTACAAGAGAATCAATTGTGTTTTGCTTGTGGGACTGCCCAGAAACAGCTATCAAAGAGGTCAAATGCGCCAATAGACGTAAAAGCCTGGCTTACCCGATGGAAAGTTTTACAGGTTGAATTCCATCGGATGCGCCAGGCCCTCTATATTGATAGACCTCGTCTACTAATTTCTGAGGAACGCCCTGGAAACTACAAGATTTTCATTGATTTCCACCCACGCCTCAATCTGGGAAAACTCCAATCGATCCACCGCCTCACCAGCCTTATTGCGGAACTCAATCGTTGCCTTTCCACAGGAATCCAGTTCAGATACCACTATCTCACGGAGATCGAACCTGAGCCCGACGCCCAAGGCCTTCAGACAAGCCTCCTTCAATGACCATATTGCGTTTAGGTTACGCCAACGTTCAGGGCCATCACCTGAAAGCAGGATCTCCGACTCATCAAAATAATCCTTGACCCACGATTCGCTTCTCTGTTCAACTTTTTCGATATCGATGCCAAAGCCTGCAAAATGTTTGGTAGAGGCTGCTGCGGCCATCGCCAGACCATTTGAATGTGTCAGGGATACTGACCCTATCCTCTTGCCAGACTGATTTGCATACTCTGCAATGGGCTTTCCAAGCTCATCCTGAAAAATGCGTATGTCAGTCGCTGCCGTGTCACCCATTCCCTCCATCTCCATGAGTCTTTTCAATGACTTTTTCAGCGCAATCCGACCACTCACCCATTCCTTTTGCCTTTTAGGAGTCGATTTTGACTTCGCCTCGGCTATTTCTTCCGCAGTGAGATGTCGTAAAATCTCCTCAGATTCAAAGGACATTTCATCCGGAATTAACGAACCGATTTCTATTGTGGCTTCATGGAGTTTTCCAACAAACTTGTCTTTGGGCTCTAGTTCTATCATTTCAACTCCATAGAGACTCGCCATGACATTGCCCTCGTGATCTTTTATCCAGCCGTCGAATTTGAAACGGGACCTTTCTTCATCCGTGCTCGCTGTGAAAACTTCACTGCGAATAAGCTCCCCCTCTCTTGGAACAGAATCAGTCTTGTGTATGATGGCTTTCTCTATTCCAATCGGAAGCGCCATGACACTGTGGGATTCCATACCGAAAGCGGCAACCGCCTGAAAAACAGCCTCAACAGCGGCCGGAATCACATCTGAAAACATATCTGGTCTCTGATCGGTATCCCTGTAGCGGAATCTTATGGCGTTCCAGGAGCCTTCAATTGAACAATGGTCTATCAGTCTGAATGCCGGTCCATGGAAAAACTGGGCGTAAATCTCTGAATATGGGACAAAAAGCGATTGGCTCCATATCTCAGACTCAGGCCATTCAGGCACAGCCTGTTCGATAGACTGCAGTCTGCATTCGTGATGCACTCTAGTATCACCAAAGGGCCTACCCTCTTTGTCTGTCAAAATTGAGGTAATTCTTGCCTTGAAGACCGGATCAGCTGACTCCGTTCCATCTTCACGAACTACCTCAATTTCAGCTTGGAACGGATCATTTTTGAATACCTTTAAAGGCTGGAGATATCGGACATAGGAAAAAGTTACGTTACCGCCCTCAGGATTCAACACCTGATAAGCGCCACGCATCAGTTCGAGACCACCGACCCCCGGGAAAACTGCCGCCCGGTTTATTCGATGATGGTCCAGCAACGGATGTGTCGGATCAAGCAGGATCTTTATCCTGACTCTCTCTCCGGGAACCAGTTCCTGTACAGTGGCCTTCTGTCCACCAATCATCAAGTCCTGTTCCTTGGTGAACTCAGAAATTTCAAAGGCGTCGGCGCCAAAAGGACCGAGTTTCCCAGCAGCAAGCGTTTCTACTGCTGGCCCAACTCTGAATAGCTCTCTCTCCAGGAGTTCTGCTCCAACCTGAGGAGGAATAAAATC
Organism: uncultured Desulfomonile sp.; assembly: GCA_964542775.1. Taxonomy (GTDB): domain Bacteria; phylum Desulfobacterota; class Desulfomonilia; order Desulfomonilales; family Desulfomonilaceae; genus CAITZA01. The sequence continues at coordinate 22,456 of CAZIVV010000001.1, read as the reverse complement.
TATGCCTGCGCTCTCCAGTGTATCCTGGACACTGCCCCTGACCGCCATTCCTATCTCTGACCATGGAGCCCAGTCGATTATCGTCGCCCTGACATCTGAACTTGAGCTCAAGAATCTCATCATGTGAGCCAGTGAATCGTTGGCCGCAGAATAGTCGAGTTGGGCGATGTTGCCAAATCTACCTGAAACACTACCGAAACTAATGATGCGCTTTGGCGGAAGGCCGAAACGCTCCAGGGAATCCAGCACATTCCTGATACCCTGAACTTTAACATTGTAAACCAGCTCGATCTGATCAAATGTCTTGGATTTTAGAGCTTTACTAACGTCGAGACCAGCCCCATGTATTATCATGTCAACTCGACCACAAACTGTCGCCACATCACGGATAAATTCGTCCACAGCCTTTTCATCAAGAATATCCAGTGATCGATACATCACCTCTGACCCCATCTCTCTCAACTCACTGATGTTCCTGAATACCTCTCCCTCTCCACGCATCCTCGAAAGCTCTTTCTCAACTTTCACGGGAGTAGGAGCTACCCCTTCACGTTTCATCCTTTCAAGAACCCGGTCACGCTCTCTGAGCCATTCCTCCTTGCCGTAACGGGCGTATGCTTCCGATTTTTCCGTTTGAGGCGTTCTGCCCATCAAGACGTAGGTCAGGGAGTAGCTTGAAGACAGCTTCTTCAGACATTCTGCCGTTATGCCTCTGGCCCCGCCTGTCACCAGTATGACATCGCCCGAATTCAGGACAGTTCTGTCATAGTTGGCGCCAACTTCCGCAAACCTTATGGCCTCCAGTCCACCCTGCTCGTTCGTCGCAGTCTCCACAGGGTAATCGCTGACAAGCGATTTCATGATTAGACGGCTTTGAGCCTCAGTATCCAGAGAAGGATTCAGGTCTAAAACTCTGGAGAATGTGTCCGGATATTCCTTGGCAAAAGACTTTGCGGCTCCGACCAGCGCTCCAGTTTTGTATCCAAGGGGCGCCGGATTCCTGAAGCCATAAGCCCCATCCTCTTGCACCACTGTTAACAGGGCTGCCGGGCCATTTTCAAAAAGTCTGGCCAGTTCGAGAAATAACTCGAAACTTGTTCTGTCCAGATCGTCGGCGCAGCTCATACCTAGTAGATTGATGATCCCTGTCCTCTCTGAAGCCAGTTTTCCAATCTGACTGATTTCATGAATCGTAATCACGTCCGAATAACCTTCGGAGACTAAATCTTTGCTCATTCTTTCAGCCAGAGGTGACTGTCTGGAAATAATCACAAACCTGTCTACCAGTGGGGGCTTTGTTTCAGGAAGCTCGGGAAGGGCCACCAGCCTGGACTCATACAACTTTATCTCTGGACCCTTTTGTGCGTCAGGTTTATCGGAATGCGCAGGCGTCACGGCAACTTCGTCCAGAGAATCTGCTACCTGGCCGCTCTCCAGCACAAAACCGATTATGTGTTTGATTGTTGGGAAATCGGCTATCTTGAGGCCATCGATACGAGGTATGCCAAAAGCCTCGCGAACCTCCGTGATAAATTCCGCCTGCTTGACCGTGTCGATTCCGAGATCCGCCTCCAGGTCCAGATCAACGTCCAGCATCTCTGCAGGATAGCCGGTTTTCTCTGACAACAAGGCAAGTATTTTCCCCTGAACCGCTGTGGCGTCGAGTGAGCCCGAAACAACCGGCCCTGATTGCTCTTCGCCAGTCTTGCTTGCGGAATGTGACAGCACAAAACCGATTATGTGTTTAATTGTTGGAAAATCAGCAATCTTGAGACCGTCGATTCGTGGTATGTCAAAGGATTCGCGAACCTCGGTTATGAATTCCGCCTGTTTCACCGTGTCAATCCCAAGATCCGCTTCCAGGTCCAGATCAACGTCCAGCATCTCTGCGGGATAGCCGGTTTTCTCTGACAACAAGGCAAGTATTTTCCCCTGAACCGCTGTGGCGTCAATGGCCATATGACCAGCGGAAGACACCTGCAGCTGTGGTTCCCCACTTTGCTGGGACGAATGTGAAAGCACAAAGTTTATTATGTGGTCTATTGTTGGGAATTCCGCTATCTTCAGGCCGTCGATGCGCGGTATTTCAAACTTTTCCCGAACCTCTGTTATGAATTCCGCCTGTTTTACCGTGTCTATACCAAGGTCTGCTTCAAGATCCAGACCCGTATCAAGCATGTCTGCAGGATAGCCTGTTTTCTCCGACAACAGGGCTAGTATTTCAGTCTTGATCTGATCGTAATTCCGTTCAACAGCCACAGTCTTGGCCGGGCTTAATTCCACCGGCTCTGTAACAACCTCGACATTCTTCTCTGTTTTTACTCGGGTAGTCGATCCAGCCCTTTGCGAAACCTTCAGTGTTCGATCTTCCACCGTCATTACTGGATCGTCGTATCCTGTTACCTTTCGCAGCCAGTCGCGGTGCGCCGGAAGATCCGTTATACGGTTCTCCTCATGTGAGTTTACCCTGTAAAGTGACATCACTATCTGCGAACCGAATCCCGCTGCAAGCCTGAGAGCATATTCCGCTTCACATTTGCCACCTCTGCTGAGGTTGAGGTCTTCAAAGTCGGGGTCAGGATTCCTCAGATTCGGGATAGGGGGCAACAGACCTTTCTGTAGGCATCGTATTGAAACGACATCCTCGACTCCTACACCCATGGTGTGCCCTGTAAAGCCCTTGGTGTTGGCTATCGGTATCTGATTTACATGCTCGCCAAAGGTATTACGCAGAGCTTTAATCTCGGCGTCAGCGCTTCCACCGCGTTTTGGGGAATAGGTTTCGTGAGACATGAAAAACAGTTTCCGGGCCAGTTCGTCTCTGCCCATTCCTGACTGTTTCTCCCATTTGGATATCATGCCTTCCATGACACTGGAAATGTGATTTACGTCAAGTCGCGTTCCATGGAAACCGCTGTTGGCAACAGCCCCAGCTTCTATGGATGCGACACTTTCCATGCCACGCTGTCTTGTCAGCTGTTCTTTCTCGAGCACGACTCCAACAGCTGCTGATCCAAGTATCAGGCCGTGCCGTCTATCATCGAAGGGCAAGGCGGCTTCCGATAAATTCGCGTTGGTCGTCGCAGCTCCCATAGCCAGAAAACCCGATCCAATCCATGGAAGTAAAGTTTGACCAGCAACATCATCCGCCGCTATTATAAGGACTCTCTTGGCCTGACCGGTTCTTATCCAGTCACGTCCCACAAGTATAGCCTGAGTAGTTCCAGCGCAGGCTGCGTCAACATGTGTGTTAGGACCTTGGGCCTTGATCAACTGGGCCAACTGGCCATGAGCCATGCTCATTACACGCAACAGGAATGTTCTGTTAAAAGTGTAAAGATCGTCTTCATCCGAACCCGCTATTTTGCTGAATTCCTGAGTGAACCATTTTGTTACACGTTCACGTTCCCTGTCGTCCCGTATTCTCTCCACAAGGCCCGTGTAAAAATCGATGAGCCTTTTTTTAGCGCCAGCTCCGTATTTAGCCGCAGTCTCCCTGGTCACTTCGTCAACAAGTGAAGCCATTCCGGGAAACGCCGAGGCAAAGATGACTCCTGTCTCAGCACGTAACTCAGTGGGAAGCGCCCATGAATCTGGCAGCTCGGTTCCAGCGCTGGTTCTTTTCATCTGCCTCACCAGCGGTATGCCTGCGTCACGCAATGCCTCGAGACCAGCGGCTACGGCAAGTCTTGTAGTGACGTCCATGGCAGTCACCAGCTTGTCATCAAGACCGTATTCCTTTGCTATCTCTGCGTCATTGAAGAAACCGGCCAAATGAATCACACCGGATATGTCGTCAACCGTCCTCAGGTCAGCTTCTCCATCAGGCCCTTTGTAGAGACGCTCGACGTTTTTTTCGAGCATGTCCACCCTTCCAAACTCCGGAACCTGTTTTATGAAATTCTTGCCAAGTATCAGGTCATCAAGGTTGTCTTTATCAAAAGCAAAACGGACATCCGACGGTAATCCAGCTGAAATACCTGAAATAACTACTTTATCGAAATCCATCCCTTCGGATTTTACCGTCTGGACTGTTTGCTCCAAAGGCAGGATGGTGTCCACAAATGATTGGTAACCGGTTTTTAATAAAGCTCTGATTGGAGCGCCCTGCATCTCAAGGTATCGGACAAAAACTTTGTCAGTAGCCAGTTTTTTGAGATCATCGTCTAGCAACATATCCAGGGGAGAAGCCATGAGCTTTACCGGTTGGGGTAGAGACTGAGCTTGAAGCGCACGAACCGGCTCATCCGAACGAACTACTCTGAGTTCAGGCCTTCTAACCTGTTCAGGAACTTTTACTGAGTAAAGTTCAGCCGCCTCCATGTTTACATCGAAACCTTCGATCATCAACGCAGCTAAACTCTCCATGAGCTGGAGTATTCCGCCCTTCTTGGGATGGTTCATGGGCAGAGCCAAGGCATCTGAGGAAAGAGTGTCCAAGGTAAGGTTTGTCATGACCCTCTTGGGACCGCATTCGATAAACACCCGGATTCCCTCGCTATACATTTTTCGAAGTGTTTTTACCCATTCTACCGGAGCGGCGAACTGTTTCCCAAGCAGATCCCTGATCCTGTCCGGAGCAGCGGGGCCTACCGGATAAAAATCGCCGGTTACATTGGACAGTATGGGCGTTGTAGGAGGATTGACCTCAAGTTTCTCCAGTGTCCTCATGAACGGTTCTCTGGCTGGGGCTACCACTCCTGAGTGAAAAGCAGCCGAGACCGGCACGAGTATCCCCTCCAAACCTCTGGATTTAAAAAGCTCTCCAGCTTTAATCACGGCTTTGGTTTCTCCGGAAATTACTGTTTGACGAGGAGAATTCTTGTTTGCCGCTACAACGTAACCCTCGACCTCTGCCAGTGCTTCTTCGACCAGCCTGGCGTCAGCCGGAATACTCATCATCAATCCCGGATCAGCAATACTGACCCTCGCCATCTCCCGACCCCTGACAGCAACCGCCTCGAGAGCGTCCCTGAATGAAAAGACACCAGCGCCCACGCATGCGGCATACTCTCCCAATGAGTGTCCAGCGCAGGCCACCGGTCTGATTCCCATTGTTTGCAGCAGTCGCAACATAGCGGTGTCTGCCGTCAAAATCATCGGCTGCAGGATCTGGGTGTCCCTCAGAGGATCCGAACCCTCCCTGGCCACTTTCTCCATCTCCTGATCATCGGGGAAGACGGTCGAGATGATTGATGGAAGTCCAAGCTCCTGCAATATTTCATCAGCTTCGGCAAATGTCTCAGCCACCACTGGAAAGCGATCCGACAAATCCCTCAGCATGAAGGGATACTGCGAACCCTGTCCCGGAAACAGGAAGGCCGCGCCAGGCTTGAGTCTGACTACCTCTGCCTGAGCGAAGCTTATCCCACGGGCCGGCAACACCACCTTTTTCTTCGGATCCTGAATGACCTCCAGTATCGTCTCGAGCTTCTTTACAGCCATCCCCGGGTCTGTGGCCCCAAAACCGAATCTTGACTGGAAAGTTGTCACGTCTTTTCTGGCGCTGGCTGCGAGTAGCCTGAAATTACCCGGGTTGATCTCACTGAGAATCCGTTTTACTTTTCTCTCAATGTCTTCGGGAGAATTCCCACCTATTGCCCATGCCTCTCCCTCAATGCTCTGTGTCAACGGTTTTGGCCACCTCGGAGCAACGAAGTCTATCCGCTCAGTTTTCTTGGCAACTACTTTTGATTCCCTTGGCACAAGTTTGATGTCAGGCGAGAATTCCTGAAGCGCCACATGGAAGTTGGTTCCTCCAAATCCAAAGGCGCTTACGCCTGCCCGGCGAGGACTACCATTGTTCGCTTTCCAAGGTTGAGCATCAGTCAAAAGTTTGAGTGGCGAGTCATTCCAGTCAATGCAGGGATTGGGTTTTCGTATATTTATGGTTGGGGGTAGTGTCCTATGATAGAGAGCCAACAGGGCTTTAATTATTCCTGCGGCGCCGGCTCCTGCCTTCAGGTGCCCTATCTGCGATTTTATTGAACCTATGCCAACCGAGCCAGCAGGAAGACCGGCTTCCCGAAAGAATTTATCCAGTAGGGCCAACTCCGTTTTGTCTCCCACAGGTGTTGATGTTCCGTGGGCCTCTATCAGACCAATCGTCCTGGGGTCTATGCCCGAAACTTGGAGGCAGGCGCGGATGGCCCGCTCCTGACCAGCTGCATTAGGAGCCGTGATGCCCTTGCCTCGACCATCGGAAGATGACCCAACGCCCAGAATCAAACCATAGATGCGATCCCCGTCACTTACAGCGTCAGACAGCCTCTTCATCAACATGATCCCGGCGCCTTCACCCATTATGAACCCATTGGCTCCCTCATCAAACGGCCTTGAACCATCCGCCGACAGTGCTCCAACCTTGCAGAATTTGATGAAAGATGATGGATGCATTGCGGCATCAACTCCGCCAGCCAGGGCCATATCCATTGATCCCGACCGTAGACCGTTGGCAGCGTTCATTATCGCAGCAAGAGATGAAGCGCAGGCCGCGTCAACCGTGAAGTTCGGTCCCTCCAGATTGAATACATTGGCAACGCGCCCAGCTATGACGTTAGGAAGCTCTCCAGGAAGGGAATCCTCGGTTATTTCCGGCAAGCCCTCAAGGTAACGCTGCCTGAAATTCTCGATAGCCGCAGCCTTGGTAGCCTGATCCAATCCCGCTTTGTCGAATGATTCCGTTAGCACGTCCAGGGCGCGAGGCAGAGAAAGTCTTTCAGCATAACGATCGGTAGTCTCCCCACCCATGGAATTGCCAATTACTATCCCAACCCGCTTGCCTTTAAGCTGTTCAGGCTTGAGACCGGCGTCTTCCAATGCGTCAGCCACGCAACTCACCGCAAGCTGCTGAGTCCGATCCATTTTCTTGGCCACGGAAGGCGGTATCCTGAATTTCAGCGGATCGAACTGAAAATCGGTTATGAAGCCGCCTATGCAGGAATAGGTCTTGTCTGGAACCTTTGGGTCAGGATCATAGTAGTAATCTATATTTTTCCACCTTTCAGCCGGAGCCTTGATGATCCCGTTCTTCATACCGATTATGTATTTCCATAAACTTTCAGGTGAATCAGCGCCAGGAAGCCTCAAACCGATTCCCACCACCGCAATGGGCTCCTGAGAGGAGTCATATTCCATGGCCGAGTTCCCGGATGGCTCCATTTCAAATACCTGTGTTTGCTGCGATTGATCTGCCAGTTCCTGTGAAGGATTTGAGGCCACTTGATCGAAACCCTCCGACCCTCTCCCTACAACCGGTAGCTCGGTTGATTCTTTAGTGAAAGAACCGGAATTTGACTCTGATGACCTTTCCGGCACAGACAATGGCTTGGCTGCAAGGTTTGAAGGATTTTCCATCTCGAATATTTCACTACCTTTGATAAAAATGTCCTGATGAATTTCTTCGATCGATGTTGGTTGTTCCAACAGACAAACGCCTTGACCCATGAGATAAAGACCACGCTCGAGCTGATCTTCCTCCGACAGATCACAGAAGACAGGGCATTCCGAGTTTGCAGTGGCAGGGTCAATGGCGCACCCTTTTGATGCGAGCCTTAGAGCGCCCAGGTTATCTTTTTCGTAAAGTTCCTTGCGCTCGCGTAGAGACACACCGTTGCGCAAACGATCGTGCTCCCTTGTGATTAGCATTGAAGCCATGGGTGAGCCGGCCGCCCTTGCCTTGATGTTCACGGTCCTCCCAATGACAACCGTGCCGCTGTTCTCCAGGGTCAGTCTCTGGTAACAGTCAGTGATGGCGTTTGTCCTGACTGCCTCATCACATGTGAGATAGACAGTGCCCATCTGAAGACCGGTCTTAAGTCCTTTAGAGGTCAGATCACCAACCATTCCGGCCAGAAAGGCCGCTGCATGAGGCGATGCTATGCCACCAGCGAACAGTATTGAAACCTCGTTTAAATCCAGACCGGCATCAGCTTTTCTAGCAAGCTCTTCAAGATTGGCGCTCCAAAGGCTAAGGCTGCTAAGGTTACCAATGTGTCCCCCAGATTCGTTCCCCTCGAACACAAATCTTCTTAGCCCCGCCTTAATTCCGTCAGACAATACCGCAGGCGCCGGACAGTGCAGATAACATTTCACCCCAAGAGCCTCAATCCTCTTGGCCAGGTCAGGTCCTCCAGCCGCAAGAATGGCAAACTTCGGCGGTGTCTTTGACATCAACTGCAGGTGAGCTTCGTATCTGTAGGCATTTACATCCAGCCCCATAAGCCCTACGCCGTATTGATCGCCTGTCTTTTCCCTCGCCTCATCCATAGCCTCTTTCGCTATGGGACCGGGCATGTTGCCAAGCGCCAGAAAAGGCAACGCTCCACCATTGGCTATCATCCCCAGGAATTCGGCATTGTCGCTGACATGAGCCATGGGGCCCTGAACAACCGGGTATCGGGTTCCGTGCTCCTTGCAGAGATCCGAGCCCTCTGAAAATGGCCATGAGAATCCTGGAGACTGCATTCTGAGACCAAATTCGGCTATGATTTCGGAAGCAGTCCGATACCTGGAAGCAAGACTCTTCGCCGTGATTATGTCCTCAGATAAAGGAAGCAGTGTTTCATCAGTATCAGGAGTATTGGATGGATTACCGATTGAGGTGTTCAGTCTAAAATAATAGGATGGCCATTCGTCATGTGTCAGTGAGTCTTCCACCTTTCTGAGTTCCCGGACAATTTTAGTGCCAACACGTGAGTAAACTCTAAGTATCCTCGGAGAATCCTCGCCCAGAGTGGCCGTCGTCGGCAAAGCCAGCCCCGAAAGGAATTTCTTCAAGCCTTCAGATAAATTTGAAGACTCCGTTAAGAGAAGGTGATTGTCCAGAACCACTCCAGAAGCCCCTGCACGGACGGTTCCAGCAGCTGTCCTCAAACAGACCCCACCCTGCAGGAAGGTTGGCAATCCTGATGACCGAAGCAACTTCTGCAACAGAACAAAACCGTTGGTCTCGCTAACCCATCCCGGTCCTTCAGATCCTCGCGCTATCAAGCCACCGGCCCCAGCCCTCTCAGCCACCTGTGCATGCTCAGCGCTGCCAACTTCAACAAAAACAGGAAATGTAAGACCGGACAGTCTACCAGGCTCTACAGTTTCAAGGTCTTCGATATCCGTCAATGGAAGAATCGCCAGCCTGATGTTCGGCTGAGCCCCATAAACGGATAAATCCCGATAATTGCACCTTACCCCGTAGTTAAGGTTCGACGGCAGCTCTATCGGAGAGGCGCCAGCTGTAGCATGATCCACAACTCCCATAGCCCCTGCTTCGATCACTTCCTTCATCAAACCGTAATCAGTGTTGAAATATGGATTGACGTATATTACAGGAATCCTGAGATTTGAAATTCCAGAAGCTCTCATGATATCACCTTTAGAATATTCGTAGTGTTGGGTTCATCCGGTCTTATTGCAAAACCGTAAAACAGGACCTCTCGAACAGTCTCAATTTCGTCTACAAGTGAGCCTTCACCACCCTCATGCAGCCACTTCTGGATTACACCATTCAGGAAACCTATGATCCCGAAAAACACTGTGTAATAGTTCATCTGCTTGAGTTTGCCCAGACGGGACGCTTTCCAGCAGCGCCTCTTCAGTGACGGCAAAGAGCCTATGAGTTCCTGAGTGAACTTCTCGGAAAACTCACGGCCAAAGTCCTTGTGTTCCTGGATAATCACTTTAAAAAACGCAGAATTGCGTTCAAAGAAACTTAGATAGATCTTTATAATGCTTTCAATTATCTCAAGCACATCCTCCTGACCACTCAGGCGACGCTTCGCAAGATCAACAAACTCGCTCATCGTGTCATCCTTGAGGGCCGTGAACAAACCCTCCTTTGTGCTGAAATATCGGTAAACTGTCCCTTTGGCTATTCCAGCCCGGTCAGCTATGCTATCTATCGTGGACGAATGAAACCCTTTTTCAGAAAACTCCGCCAACGCAGCGGCAAGTATGCGGTCTCGCGCATCCTTCTGCTTCTTGCGCTTGCCAGGCTCATGATGAGGAGGCCGTCTCAGACTCTGAAACAATAAATCTTCCAGGATTTCATTGCGTTGTATTCCGTTAGATTCCACCGTCTCCAAAACACATCTATAAAATTCTCTGATTAGAGCGTCAGAATAGATGGGCGCGCCAGATAGAGCCCCAAATACTTTCTCAACAAATGCAAGGGCAGTCTCAGTTTTCAGGTTGTCATCCTGACCAGCCTGTCCAAGCTCATAGCTTAGCAACTGTATCAACTGGGGCACCGCAAAAGTGTCTTTATGAGCCCTGGTCCTTGAAATAATCAGACTGATTTGATCCTCTAACTTATGATCCATACTATCCTCGCCAGATAAAACAATAACGACCCAGGTCAGACACATGTTTTTTAATGACTGACCAGTAAGTGCGATTAGTTTTGTAACGAACCAGGACTTTTTTGTCAAGCGGCTTTCAATGGCGACCCACTATCTGAACAATATCGACCACACCTCTTACATTCTGGCGCCTTTTTTCATACTGATGTTACAAAATGGTAACTTTATGATTGACTCTGGATCAGATTGGTTTGCTATTCGTCATGCATTTTCAAGCCATTATCTCCTCCCATAGGGTTGGCGCCATAATTGCCTAATCAAAGCTAACCCCTTCAGGCTTAATTGCCACTGATCATACAAACAACCAAGAAAGGTCCTGGTTACCCACCTATTGCCAGGGCCTTTCATTTTTTTTCAGGGTCCGGAATCAGAGAATTCTGTATTCTTTCAGGAAGGCAAAAATAATCCGAGATGTTTGAAGTGGTCTTTCCATAGGAACAAAGTGGCTGGCGTCATCAACTGCCCTGAGGACAGCTGCGGGGACTTCCTGCTGGAATTTCCTGGCGCTTTTTTGGGAAAAAACGTCTGAGTTGGCGCCATAGATTACCAAAACGGGAATTTTAAGTAGTCGAGGAATTTTCCATATTCCCGCAGGACAGGTTGAGAAGCATTTGGACTCCCACTTCGGCTCGCATCTCAATTTGACGCATTCAGGTCCGACATCTTCAAAACCATGTTCGACATAAGCATCCAGGAAACCATCGGACCACCTGTTAAATGGCGGGCGTTTAGCATAGGCCTCCAGGACTGTTTTCTTTGAGGGCCAGCGGCTAGTCCGTCGGGCGGAGGTGGAGACTATCGGGAATATTTTAGTGAGTCTGAGCTGTTGCGCCGCAAAAAGCGCCAGGTTCTTGTATTGAGGCAATATGGTTGGGTCCACCAGGATGAGGGCCTTCACCAAGGCAGGATATTTTGCCGCGACGAGCATGCTGGTAACAGCCCCAAGAGAATGCCCAATGGCTACAACAGGTTGACTAAGCAAGCTGAAAAAATTGCTCAGATCCTCCGCAAATATATCCCAGTTTCTCAATGTGGCCGGGTCGGCCTTGGCTGTCGTCTGGCCGTGCCCACGGTAGTCCATGCCTACTACTTTGAGCCTGGAGACCAACAATTGGGCCAATGGCGTATAACTCCCTGCGCAAAACCCTGTGGCGTGGGCAATGTGAGCTGGAGGTCCATCGCCTCCCCAATCCAGATATGAGAATTTTCCGTCTCTGGCATCCAGGAATTTTTGAACAAACATTGAAGGAACCGGTTTTCGATGTATCGAGCATCCGACAAGTCGGCATGAAACAAAAATGGCAAGGGATCAAATCAGAATCCCTCGCCATTGTATACTGCAAGCTGGATAGAATCAGGTCTTACCAGCGCGACCTTCCGCCACCACCGCCGCCGTCTCTCCTCTGGCCACCACCACCGCCACCGCCTCTGGTGTTGGTTTTGGGTCTGGCTTCATTCACCTTCAGGCTTCTGCCGTTGAAATCTTTGGAATCCAATTCCTCAATAGCTTTAAGCCCTTCTTCACGATTGGACATTTCAATGAAACCGAAACCTCTGGATCGCCCGGTGAATTGATCAGATATTATTTTTGCAGAATCAACCGCTCCATATGTCTGGAAAAGTCCCTTGAGTTCGTCCTCCGTTGCAGCAAAGGAAAGGTTGCCTACATAAATATTGATACTCATACTCAAACTCCTCTGAATAAAGCGCCTTCCGGTAGGTTTTGGCGCGGGTGGATGTTGCGAACAAGGGCTTTTTGTGAACGGGGACAAACAAGAAGTCAACCTTGGTGTGTCAATCCGCGGCACGGGCTCCTATGTCCTGGAATCTTATTCGTTGTGACGCCTGAGCCCTAACAAGAGGTCTACTGAGGTAACACGAATTAAGCTTAACCAAAGTTTATTTGTTCATGGCCTCTTTGTCAATCAATGTTTGTGCCTTAGAGTCTTTACTGTTACCATTAAACATCAAGGCGCCAACAATCGGCAAACTTAATTTTATTTTTCCATGTGGGGAGCGCGCAGAATGCCAAAGTTCGATCCTGTGGACCCTTATTTTGAGGAACGCGTCCGTTCAAGCTTTGACCAGCAGCAATTCATGCACAAAATAGGGGTTCGACTCGTCAAAGTCGAACCGGGGATTGCTGTCCTCGAACTGGATTTCGACAAAACTCTCACACAGCAGCATGGATACGTCCATGCGGGAGTCATTACGACCATTGCCGATAACTCATGTGGATACGCTGCCTACTCATTAATGCCCAACAATTCGGAAGTCCTGACCGTTGAATTTAAGGTAAATTTTCTCGCCCCTGCTTTAGGGAGAAAATTTCAGGCCACTGGACGGGTCATCAAGCCCGGAAGAACACTCACCGTATGCTCGGCTGAAGTCATCACCCCTGAAAAGGATCAACCACGTATCATCTGTATGATGCAGGCGACGATGATGTGCGTTCTAAAATAATTTTTTCAAACAACTTTTTGAATGTTATAGTATATCGTGTTATGTGGATGACCTGATTTCATGACTGGGCGCTGTCGTGTTTTTTGAATTTGATCCTCTAAGACAACTCCATACCCCGGCAGGTCGGGCCAAGAGGCGGAAGCCTCGCAGTATACAGAGAATCTTTCAGACTTTCTTGCTTATTGTCACAACACATTAACTTTCTTGATAAAAAAGGAGTTACCAGAATGTCGGAAGCAACTTTCGAGGAATCGGGAGAGTTTTTGTATGAAAACCTTCGTCTCAGAACATTGCCGGTGGCGGTAAAATTTGTGAAAGACGGTTTTTTCCCGGAGAAAACTGTCCGGCCTAAAGAGCGTCTGGGCAAGAAAATTACCATTTGCATGGGTATGACCATGGCCAGGGCTTATGGCTGGACAGTGGGTCTTGCCAAGGAGGACATCACCTGCGTGCCGGCCATGATTTCCTTCGGGTTTACAGGCTCTCAAAACCAGGTTGAGACTGTGGCAAAACTTTTCACCGAAGTGACATTTTCTAAAGATCGAGAAACCGGAGCCAGGGAAACATCATCAATGAGCTTCATTCCGTCTGGAGAACTTCAGGCTGTAGTGATGGGGCCACTTACCAAAGCGGACTTTGAGCCCGATGTTGTGGCAGTTTACGCCAATCCCGCCCAGGTGATGCGCATGATTCAGGCCTGGACATACTCGACAGGTGAGAGGGTGATGGGAAATTTCGGTGGCAAAATCGAATGCACGGAATACCTCACTGCGCCCATGAAATCAGGCAAACCCAGAGTGGCCATTCCCGGGAGCGGTGACCGAATTTTCTCAATGACCCAAGACGACGAGATGGTGTTTTCCATGCCGGCTTCAGCCGTCTCAAAGGTCTGTGGGGGTCTGAAACTCGCCGGTAAAAAGATCGGGGCAAAGTATCCAATCACCTTCTATCAGAACATGCAACCAGAGTTTCCACCCTATTACAAGACCTTGGCCAAAGAACTCAAAATCGATTGAACTGTCCAGACTGATTGACCCCTTAGCCGTGTGGCAAAAGGATGTGACCTCGACTAGTAAAAAAATTGATGCGCATCAGTCAACGCTTGCAACTTTACTCCAGCTTTACGGTTGGATCTGACATTTGGGAGCAGAAAAATGAGCGCAGAAACGCATCACCATGGGGTCAATCTTCTAAAGGGCCTGGCGGCGATACCACGACTTCGCTGCCTTAGACTGGCTATTGCAGGCATTCACTTCAAAGTTGACGCGATAAGTCTTGTTCATGACCACATATGGGACAACACTTCGCTGGTCCTTCGTAAGGCGCTTGGTCGTTACCTCATGGACGGCCATGATGTTCTTGATCTGGGAACCGGACACATAGGCTTACTGGCTATTTATTGCGCAAAAATCAGAAGAGTTAGAGTTTTGGGGATAGATGTCAACCCGGAATTCATAGAGAATGCCAAAATAGTGGCCCGGGCCAGTCAGACAGAAGCAATAGAATTCAGGCAGAGCGACTGGTTTGACAATGTGGACGGTCATTTCGATCTGATCTTTGGAAATGTTCCATACATTCCAACAGAAATCGGTGACGCAAATCTTTATTCCCATGACCACCCGGAAATATGGGACGGCGGTTTTGACGGGTTAAATCCGGCTAGAACAGTAATCAGGCAGGTTCCGCAATACCTGAACGATCACGGGGTCCTACTGTTGGGACTGGATGCAGCTTTTGTATCGGACCTTGCCCTGACAAAACTTGTGGAGAACTCAAGGGAACTTGAGCTTCAGAAAGTGATCAGGTCATGGATATCGAGCAGTGAGGTTTTCGTGATTGGGCCCAGGCGTTATCTTCACTGAAAGCAGCGCTTAGGCAATCTCACCTCATTTTCAGAAGTCTGAGCGCATTGTCCAGAAAAACGTTTTCGCAGTCGGAATCCGAAAATCCGGATCCCTGCAGCAGAGACCTTATGAGCGGTATTTCATCGCGGTGAGTGAACCACGGCCAATCAGTGCCAAAAAGAACATTTGATGGACCGTGTAACTTCAATAGCTCAATAAACTGGCCTTTTTTGAGTGTATGAGCTGCGTTGGACGTGTCCAGATAGAAGTTTGGGGCTGGAATGAGGTATTTAATCAGGTCGGTAAAGTCTGCCATCAGACCGCCCATGTGAGCTCCAACGAAATTTATCCCCGGATACCTGGGGTAGATTTGGGATAGTCTCGAAGGAGTGGTAAGATGTTGAGGGTCTGCGCCAAACCCTTTGTGCGCTTTGCAGAAGGTGTCAAAAACTACTATAGGAGGGGCATTCCTGTTGACACCTGCCTTTTCCAACGCCTTCAACATTCTTGAGACCTCTTCTGATCCTAGGTCGAACCTTTGTGAGAAGCTCGAAAATTTGAACCCCTTGATCCCCTTGTCCTGTGACCTGTGAATTTCGTTTTCCAGTCCAGCCATGTTGGGATGTAACGTAAAGAATGGGACAATACGGTTGTAATTCAGGCTTGCGTTGTAGCAACGGTCATTTTGCGAAACCACTTTTTCCGGAGCCGCCGTTGGAAGAATCACACAACCTGTGACATCCTCAGCTTGGGCCGCTTCCTGAAGATCTTGAGGCTCAAAGCTCCTGGACGCCTCAACCACGTTTAGGTTAAGCTCTTTCACCATTTCAGACTTGGCGCTGACATTGGAAATGATGTGTCTGTTGAACAAGTGGCAATGAAAGTCAAAATACATCTATCTGTAATATCCTGAAAACAAATTTGAACATGACACGAGCGAGGTCTAAATCAACATGCCGGAATATGGACAACCCCGTTTTTGATTAAGATCAAACAGGATCTTTTCTGTTACTCCCAGGCGGCGTTACATGCTTTCGAACACTAACCCGAATCACGCCATGGTTTCAATAGTTCTGCGGAACCTTGCGAGCGATATCCCGAAAAAGACCCCCCCAATCACGCCTAGCCACACAAATTGCGGCCACACTATATCAAAGCCGGCCCCACGGTAAAGAATCCCTTGCGCCAGCATCACGAAGTGGGTATTTGGGGCTGCGAGCATGACCTGTTGAACCCACAGCGGCATGCTTTCTCGTGGAGTGGCCCCACCGGATAGCATTTGAAGCGGCAAAAGGATCAGCATCAGCAGCAATCCCATCTGTGGCATCGAGCGCGCTACTGTTCCCAGCAATATGCCCATTGCAGTCGTCGCAAACAGGTGAAGGGCCGCCCCGCTCAGAAAAAGTGGGATAGATCCGTGAACAGGAACCTTCAATAGTCCCTGCGCCACAATGGTAAGTGAGGCTGCGCAGGCCACGAGCACCACCAATCCCATTGACCAGACCTTGCTCGTCATTATCTCCAACGGGGTAACCGGCATGACCAGCAGATGCTCTATGGTGCCGCGTTCACGTTCCCTGATCAGGGCTGCGCCAGTGAGCACTATCGATAGCATTGTGACCTGGTCAATGAGCTTCATGATGGCCCCGAAAAAGGACTTGGTGAGATTAGGGTTGAACATTACTCTCATCGCCAGATCGACCTGAGGCCCGCTGTTGGATCGGTAGCGCTGAGTAAAAGCCTGAACCTCCTGGCCGACAATAGACTGTATGTATCCGCTGCCGGTAAAAGCCTGGCTCATTCGGGTTGCGTCAACATTAAGCTGAAGGCTCGGTTGTCTGCCAGCAAGCACATCGCGCTGGAAGTTCGGTGGTATATCCAGAGCAAAAGTGTCCAGCCCCTTGTCCATGCGCTCATCCATCTGCGCCTGGGTAATCAGTATTGGAGGCAAGAAATACGGAGGATAGAACGCTCCCACAATTCTGGTGGACAGAGGTGACTGATCCTCATCCACGATGGAGATTGGGGCCTTTTGCAAAGTCTCGGGCATGGCTTTGCCTGCAGTGTAGATAGACACTGTAAATGCGAAAAATATGAAGATCAGCATTCCGGGGTCACGCGCCAGGCTCCACAATTCCTTTACACCAAGATGCAAGATATTCCCGAGTCGCATTTGTCACACCTCCTGTTTCTTCAACAGGGCTGCGCTGATACCGATGAGCGCAGGTATGGCGACCAAAAGTGGCAGAAACGAGCCGTAGAGGTCCTCAAAACCCAGTCCTTTAGAAAAAGCTCCGCGTGATATCGTCAGAAAATGAGTAGTGGGATAAATCCTTCCGAAAAGGGCTCCGGCCCCCTCCAATGAGGATACAGGGTCCATCATTCCACAAAACTGGACGGCAGGCAGAATGGTCAGCACTGCGGTCCCGAAAACTGCGGCTACCTGGCTGCGCGTAAATGTCGATATCAAAAGCCCCATGGCCGTTGAACAGATGATATAAAGGAAGGCGCCTGTGGTCAGAGCCAGGAAACTTCCCTTGAGCGGAACACCCAACGCCGTGACGGCCAGGACCGTCATAGTGAAAAAGTTGACCATCCCGAGAGCAACATACGGGAGCTGTTTTCCAAGAAGGAATTCCAGCCGGGTCGTAGGCGTAACATAAAAATTCACAATCGATCCAAGATCCTTCTCCCGGACAATGGACAAGGCCGTCAATATGGCCGGAATAAGCAACAGTAATAATGGAATGACGGCTGGAACCATTGAAACTATGCTCTTGATATCAGGATTGTATCGGAACCGGGTCTCGATGATGGCGGGAGTGACATGACCACGTTGGCCAAGTTTGTGAGTGGCCATCTCCGACAGCCAGCCGGAGTGAATGCCCTGCATGTAACCACGGACTGTCTCAGCGCGTTGCGGCATGCCGCCATCTATCCAGACTCCTATTTCCACATTTTTCCCCCTCTCTACATCTCTGCCGAAACCTGGAGGAATTTCTATTGCGAGACTCAGCTCCCCTGATTGCATTCTCCGGTCAAGATCATCGTAGTCAGTTATTGGAGGGCGTTCCGAAAAATAACGTGACCCGAACAGATTAAGAGCGTAACCACGGCTCATTGTCGTCTGGTCACGATCCAGAACCGCAAAGGTGAGGTTTTCAACATCCATGCTGATGCCATATCCCATGATGAACATGAGGATGACACTACCGAGAACAGCCAGTGTGAGGCTTATGGGATCCCGACTCAGGGCCAGCCCCTCGCGTCGACTGAGGCTGAACATTCGCCTTAAACTGAAAGACTCACTTTTCAAAATCGCTGCTGGATCCCCCTGGGCCCTAATCATAGTCTCGGGAACTTCCGGCCCGATGGCGGCGCCTCGATCCGATCTTTCCTGCTCCTGTTCTACCGCCTCCTCCAGATAGGCTATGAAGGCGTCTTCGAGCTTCGAGGCTCCCTTATTCCTCGTTATCGCGCCAGGAGTGTCACTGACTAAAACCCTCCCGGCATTCATCAGTGATATTCTGTCACAGCGCTGGGCTTCATTAATAAAATGGGTGGAAATGAAAATTGTAACTTTGTCTTGGCGTGACAATCCGATAAGCAGTTCCCAGAAAGAATCCCGAGCAACTGGATCTACCCCCGAGGTCGGCTCATCCAGTATCAGGACTTCCGGCTTGTGAATCAACGCAACAGCCAGCGACAGACGCTGCCTCTGCCCTAGTGGCAAAGATTCAGGTAGTGAATCCGTGGCGCCCTTGAGCCCGAAACGATCAAGCATCTCATCTACACGCTCCTGGATCATATGTTTTGGTACCTGAAACAGTCTTGCGTGCAGAATCAGGTTCTGGCGAACGGTTAGCTCGGAATAGAGTGAGAAGCTTTGAGACATGTATCCGACGCGACGCCGTGTTTCAGGATCCTGCGCTTCAACCTCATTTCCGAGCAGCCACGCTTTCCCTTCGGTCGCGGGAAGAAGACCGGTCAGCATCTTCATGGTGGTAGTTTTACCGCAACCATTGGAACCAAGGAACCCGAATATTTCGCCCTGCTCTATGCGAAAACTCACCTGATCAACGGCAGTGAAATCACCGAATCTCCTTGTCAGGTTCCTGGCCTCTATCGCTACGACTCCGTCTTCGATATCCCGGGGCGGAATCTGAACTTCCCTGTGACCGATGCGTCTGTTTTCGGGAAGAAGCGCAATGAAAGCTCCTTCAAGTGACTGAGCGCCTGTCCTATCGAGGAGATCACGGGGAGTTCCTTCAGCTCGAATTGCGCCGTCATCCATTGCGATCAGCCAGTGAAACCTCTCAGCCTCCTCCATGTAGGCAGTGGCGACTACCACTGTCATGTCCCGACTGTCCTGACGTATGCGGTCTATCAATTCCCAGAATTGACGCCTCGATAACGGATCCACCCCCGTGGTGGGCTCATCGAGTATCAGTAGTTCCGGGTCATGTATCAGGGCACAGCACAAACCGAGTTTCTGCTTCATGCCCCCGGAGAGCTTTCCGGCGGGCCTGTCGGCAAACGGGGAGAGGCCCGTGCTTTCGAGTAAACGCTTTATCCGCCCCTTTCGCTCAGCCCTGGCCTGACCGAACAGTTGACCGAAAAAATCGACGTTCTCGAATACTGACAAAGTCGGATAGAGATTCTTGCCCAGACCCTGCGGCATGTAAGCTATCTGTGGACATATTTTGTCCCGGTTCCCAGCCAGGGACATCTCGTGACCCAAGGTCTCAACATTACCAGACTGAATTCTCCGGGCTCCCGAGATTAAAGACAGCAGGCTTGATTTCCCTACCCCGTCCGGCCCTATTAATCCAACCATGCAGTTGCGAGGAAGATCCAGAGTGACATTATCAAGGGCAAGCGTCTTCCCATAACGCAAGGAAACATGTTTAATCCTGACCGCCGGATGTTCGCCGAAGCGCTCTGAATCATTCAAAGAGGAATCCTGAGTCATTTTGGCGCCCTTGGTTTAAGCCATTCCGGCCAGGCTGCTTCCGGATCAAGACGAACATACGCCATCCCCGGCAATCCTGTCTTGACAAACTGTATGTAACGCCTTAGAAGCTCTGGATCGATCTTCGCTTTGACCCTGAACATCAATTTCTGACGCTCCTCAGCGGTTTCCACACTTTTTGGAGTGAATTGCGCTACATCTGCCACAAATGAGACCTTGGCAGGGGTAACAACTTGCGGGGCCGCGTCAAACACCAGCCTGACATCAGTTCCCATTCCAATCCGACCCGCCGAGGCAGTCGGTAGGAAAAAAGTCATGTAAACATCTGTAAGATCAACGAGATTCAGAACTTTGCCACCGACACTAACGACCTCTCCCGGCTGGGCGATGCGGTACTGAACTCTACCGTCACGAGGAGACTTCAGGGCGCTGTCATCGATATCCGCTCGGATTCGCTCAATCGTAGCCCTGGCCGCTTCAACTGCTGCTTCAGCCCCGATAACCTGAGACCTCGCGGTAGTGATGGCCGCGTCCGCCGCAGCAACCCTGGCTTTTGAAGCGTTGTAAGCAGCTTCCGCCCCATAAAAGGCCGCCTGATGATCATCAAGTTGTTCCGCAGTTCGAACTTCCTTCTCAGCCAGTTTTTCTGTCCTACCAAGACGCTTGCCCGCGGCATCGAGTTCGGCCTTCCTCTGAGCCACCACGGATTGGGCCGCCGCCTTTTCACTCTCGCTCTGTACTACCGTGCTTCTGGCAGTCTCCACCGCGCTGCGAGCCCTGCTAAGTTGGGCCTCAGCCTCTCTCAACTGGGCCTTGAGCACTTCAGTATCCATTTGAGCAACCACTTGACCAGCTGTGACAAAATCGCCCTCATCAACAAATATCGCTGCGATTCTACCGGGCAACTTTGTCGCAACATCTATCTCAACCGCTTCAATACGACCGTTGCTTGAGGCAAAACCCGGGGGCAATTCAGTGGGACGCAGCTTGTTCCACCCCATGTAGGACAATGCCACTCCGAGGATCAACAGCGTCAGTGTGGTCAGTTTTCGCTTGGTCATTTCCTGCTCCCGTTACGTTCAAACTGGAGAATCGCCACCAATCTGGATCCTCTAATTTCAAGTATACCATGTTCAAGGTCAGTTCTGGCCCTTAGAGTGTTTAAGTCAATGTATTGGTCTTTCCCCCAGGAATTGTGATTCAGCGTCAACAGTGACGAAGTGTGTAATACCTCATTTGTGAGCCCCAGGGGTAACAGTTAAAACCAGTGATCACGGTCATTCTCTAATCAATTCATGAAAGACGGATGCTGAGGCAAAACAGTTTCTAATCTTGCTTTTAGCCATTGATCCGGGTAGCTTTTCAATCGGCGCAGTTTTTTCAGCCGCATCGAAACTGATCACTGGAGACAGCGCTAACTGTTGTGTTAACGTATGGCCCTAAAATTACATCGAAGAGTAACGCTCAGTGGAGAACTGATGAAACTTTTACCTAACCCATACACAGATGGAAAATGTTTCTTCTGCGGACTAGCTAACCCCATCGGCCTGAAGCTTCAATTCCATGAAACCGAAAATGAACCAAACGAACTCGTCTGCAGGTGGACTCCTTCGACTCACTATATTGGTTTTGGACGCATCCTGCATGGTGGAATTCAGAGTGGCCTATTCGACGAAATTATGGGTTGGGCAACCCTTCATTTTAAAAAACAGGTTGGGGTCACATCTAAACTCAATGTTGAATTTGTGAAACCGCTTTATGTGGATCAGGAGATAGAGGTCCGTTGCCGTATTGCATCAACAGAAGGTCCAAGAGTTAATCTCTGCGCCGAGATCACCAACAGCGACGGGCATGCCTGCTCAAAAGCTACAGGAACATACATCCTCATGGATCGAACGAAGTTTAAACTAATAACCAGAGAGGATTGATGGAACACATCCAGATAAAGTGAGTCGTAATTCAGTTTGGGTGGACCTCAACGCTCTTCGACGCACTGTATCCAAAGTTCTGGATCCATGCTCAAGTAGTGTTGCGCTCGACCACGGGTAATTCTATCGTGAACGACATTGTCCTACCCCGAAACCAGTCGACCCGCGCATAGGCCGGCTCTACCAAAATGCAGGCTTGAATCCTGCTGGATTCTGTATATCCATCAGTTCATCCCCTACAGCAAGGGCGAGAATACCGTTCTTAGTGGCAAAATTTACAACACTCGGGGCTACATGGAGTGCAGCCACAGCGCCTATCAGCTTACGGTTTTCAAATTCAGGAAAATAGTCCCGAATTCTTGATATCGTTCTCAGCAAATGCTGCACGTCTCTGGAAATGAGCGAGCTTTTGGTTTCATTGAGGAGCACGTAATCTCTACATTCAGCTACGACGTCAAATTCACGCGTATTCTTCCTGTCCCCTCTATATGGCCTGATGACTCTGACATTTGCTATGCATCCTTCTGAGTCATCAATACCAAGCGCCTCTTTCATTATTCTGCACACACTTGGAGCAACAAGGTCCTCTGCCATGCGGCCCTGTTTGTTGGCTATTCTTCCCAGTTCAAGATTGTGACGACGTCTTTCCTGACGCATCTCCTCTTTAAAATCACTCATCTCATTCTTAAAATCTTTCATCTCATCCTTGAAATCTTTCATCTCCAGGGATAGCAAGGCCAGATCACTTTCAACCCTGATCTGACTCTCTTTTATCTCGAGCGAATTTTTAGCCATTTGGCGATATGTTTCGGCTACGAGTTCCTTAAGATCGTCCATGGATATTTCCAGGGATTGGACACGATGTTCAACAAGTGGACTGTTCATGAGCGCCCC